>CAYSVS010000058.1:0-2417 GCA_964434475.1 uncultured Methanosarcinales archaeon | reverse complement strand
ATCATTAATCCAACTATAAAAACTATAATTTCCATCTATTAATCCTGTTTTATTACTCCAATAAATATCTCCATCTTGATTTTGAAAATCTTCTAGAGAACCTTGCCAGTATAGTTTAACAGAGTCTTTATTTGTATCAGAAGCAGTTATATTAATTAATATCCAATCTTGGTCTTGATATCCGGAAGGGTTGGTATTAGGATTATATTTGATTAAGGGATTAGTAGTATCTATAATAAATGTATAAATAACACTAGAATTTTTATTAGTTGTATTGTCTGTACATGAGATAAACCATTTATATGAATCATCTTTTAATATTTTTGTAAAATTTTGAATTCCATCTGATATAGATTGTTCAGTATCTGAAGTTATGTTAAATTCTAAAGTTTTTAAAGCTCCTTGATTCATACTAGCATAAATATAATTTCCTGTAGCTTCAACAGTATTTGGACTAGTCCAAACATATTGACTGTCAATTAATCTTGGATTTGTTCTATCACTAACATCATATATCTGAATACCTCCAGGGTTTGCGTGTCTAGCAAAATAAACAAAATCTCCTTGAATATCAAGGTGACGGGGTTTGGTAAATCCTTCAGTTTTATTGTTATTTCCTATTTCTGTCCATGTATCCAGACAAGATGGAGAAGAAAATAAAGAACAAGGATTATTTAATATACTCAATCTATTATTTGTATAATCTGCTATATACATATAATTTTCATCAACATCAATACCTGTAAGTTCTGGACTTCCTGTGTAAGAATATTGTTTAATTTGATTAGGATTTGATTTATTTGTTATATTATAAATAGTGACTTTCCCATTTTTTGTTGCTACGAAAAGAGTATTTTTGATTATTTTAACACCATTCCCATAAGGAGTCGTCGCAGATAATCCTATTGTGCTAAGTAAGGAAGGGTTGAAAGGATCAGTAACATTCACAATATACATATTTGATCCACTATACTCTTGAGGATAAGCATAACCTTCATGAACCTCAACAGGAACAGGGAATGAGCCAACAGAAATATTAGCTATATTTCTAACATTGTTGGGATTTGAAACATTGTATATTTTTAAAAGAGCGTTCGAATAATCAGTTATATAGGCAATTTGGTTTTCAATATCTACACCACCTGCACTAAAATCTTCAATATATGTTCTAACTGGATTACTTTTGTCAGATATATTAAATACTCCCAAACCTACACTCCCGGAAGTATCAGCAGTCACTAAAATATTATCTTCAATACCTAAACTAAAAGTTTGACTGCCTCCTAAACCATCTGTGTCTATCTCTTTTAAATCTCCCGCTATATTGATGGTGCAGTTTTCAATATTTTGTCCAGAAGTTATATTGTAATTAAATGTAACTAAACTGTTAGAAAGCATTGATTCATTATCGGGTGAGAATAAATCAATAGACGCAACAGAAATATAACTAATTAAAGATATAAATAACAATATACAAACTAATAAAATAAATCTCCTCTTTTTCATATTATAATAATATTAATAATAATGGTATAAAAAGATATCGAAAAATTTCAGCCCTTTAACTATTAATCAGAAAAATCAGGGTGAAACCTTTCATCCTTTGTTAGAAGAAATTTTAATTTCTTTTCTGTTTTCGTTGGTCGGATAAAAGAAGTTTTTCTGCGAGGCGAAGCCGAGATTATCTGTCAGAAGGACTAAGGCAATCCCCTATAAATCCAAAAACGAAGTTTTTGCTATTTAGTTTTATTGAAAAGAGAACTGTGTGCATCTCTCCTATTGGGCGGGAGAAAAAATATTGTTTCCTATTTCTTTGTTTGAACTCTAACTTGTAGGCATTCTCAAAAATTGCAATTAACATAGGGTCCTGTTATGCTCTTTTAACCTACAAAGGGGGTAGGATTGCGTCCGCAGAGTAATCTTGAGAGGCGTTCTATCGAGCGAACGCAGTGGGCAATCAAAAATAAGAATCTACTGGACAATTTATAATCATTTTATTAAATCAATCTTCTTATTAAGAATAAGATTATAAAGGAATAGGTATTTTCATGTGTTATGTGATAAGAATGAACAAAAAAATTCAAACAAATCAAAGATTATAAAAAATAAAAAAAAATATTAGGCTTTTCCTATTTCTAGTACGGCTTTAACTGCAACAACTAATGCTGAAGCTCCTGCAAATGCTGTCAAACTAGCTAGAATTGTATTCAGCGCAGTGCTAATAGTTGTTCCTAAGATTGTTAAAGTTTCTATGCTTCCTATCCCTAATAGCATCAGGGCAATAGTTGCAAGCAAAAACTTTTCAGTTTCTTTTGCTCTAATATTTAGAAACCCTACAATCAATCCAAGCACGAACAAGACTAGTGCAGCCATTGGAACAGCAATCAGTCCTGTTAAAAGGACAAGAACTAAACCAA
>CAYSVS010000057.1:0-8054 GCA_964434475.1 uncultured Methanosarcinales archaeon | reverse complement strand
GTGCAATTAATCTAAAAAGCTAAGCTAAACAGCAATTATGCAAAGTTCTCTATAGGATACTTGTTTAACCAAAATATATCCAAACACAGATTCTTAGAAATAACAAAAATTTGTCTCTTGATTGCTCGTCCTGTTGAAATTTGTTCAAGATACCACAAATCTATGAATTATAAGAATATCCAAAACCTAATAGGTATTACTCGCAACAGATTAAAAAAATGCTCAAAAGTCAAGAATTTTTAGCATTGAAAATTTAGGATTAAAGTGCAGGCATTTGAATCATGCAGAAAACCCAAAAAGAGCAATCTGCAGAGTATGAAACACAGCAAGAAATCAAATTTTGTTTTAATTTTAAATATGATCTATTTAGACTAATTATATTCTAACATCACTCATTAAAATCAAGAATAATCTAAAAAGATTATCTAAGATTACCACAATATCTATAAAGTATTTGAACATTCGCGTATATTAAAAACTAAAAATAAGACATCATCTTCTGAAATGATCAATCATCATCCTTTGCATCTCTTTCTGGTCTTTAGCATAACCTATCTTTGATGCAAACTGTTTAAAACCTAAAACATTGCCTGTCCAATAACTGAAATCATTATTTTGCTGATGAAACCTAAACACATTATTATCTATGCTATTCAAATAAGAATACAGATCATTTAAGTCCTTCAGCCTTTTGCCGTTTATCAATTTCAATTGCCTAGAAGTATCAAAATAATCTTTTATCTTTGACTTTATCTCATACATCTGACCGAATCCTTTAGTATTTTTACCTATATTTGAACCTATGCTTCCGCCATTATTAAAATAATTAACAAACAAAAGCCATGCAACTATTCCCAATAATGCTATTGTAGAAAGATTATCCTTAACAATATCAAAACTTGAACCTATTTTATCTCCTATAACTGCACCTGTAAATTTATTGTTTTCTTCCTTGCTCTCTGATCTTTCTATGTTATAATCCTTGACAAATATTGTTTTTATACCTTTTGCAGAATCTACCTTATTATTTACCACATAAGATATTTTAACACTTTTTCCAGGATCATCATATTCTATCTTGACAACAGGATCAGAATTGATAACTTTATAGTTTAAACCTGAAAAACTAATCTCAGAAACATCCTCTGCAATAGATTTAGGTATTGTTTCGATCAGTATAAGTTCTTCACTATCATCCTTTAACTCTATATTTTTTTCTATCAATATTTTATACTCTTTTTCCCCGTCTAAATATTTTATCTTAAGTTCCTTTGCAACATTTTCGACCATAAAATTTGCCTGCATAGCTGTAATCTCTTCTATAAAATCCTGTTTTTCAGAAGACTCTATATTACTCATCCTTCTTGACTTAAGGTATTCTTCAACAGCTTCTTCTATATCTAATGAGTCTGGATCATATGTTTCCTTTGATTCATCATCTATATCCACCATTACAGGTATCTCTTTCCGCATAGATGCAAGTTCAACATTTATCTTGCTTAATTCTGAATTCAGCTCAGATTGAGTCATCACTCTATTCTTCAAATTTTCTGAATCAGACTTTAAATTTTCAAGCTTATCTTTATATTCTGAGTAAATATCATCAAACCCTAACATTTTTGAAATATCTTCATTTGATTTAAGCATAGTATCCTTCGCATCTTCGACATCAGTTATAAGGTTCTTGATATCCTCTACCTTGTTGTCCACTTTATAATGCAGATCAACATCCAATCCTTCTGAAATTGATTCTTCTTCTTGAGTAGATTCTTCATCTTCTCCATCTTCTGCATCATCTTCATCTTCTTCATCTATCGAAACAACCTCAATCTCTAAAGACAATTGACCTTCATTTCCTGCACCATCTACAGCACTAACCGCATAATAATAAGTGTTTCCTGGTTTTGCAGAATTATCTTCATAGCTTTTTGAAGAGCAGTTATCAAAATAATCAGTTATAGATACGCCTGGAGTAGATGATCTATATATATTATACCCAGATACATCCTCTCCGTCATGATACCATCTTAGATCTATATCTCCATTAAAATAACTCTTTCCTGCAAGATCTATAGGGGTTGAAGGAGCATTTGAATCAACGATAAATACGCTTCCATCTGTTATCTCTGTTCCTTCATTACCATTAAGGTCAGTAGCAGTAAAGCTAAACGAACCTACGCCTTCATCTCCTGAAGAGATAATCATATATCCGCTCCAATCATTGCCTGAACCAAACAAAGGAACATCTGTTGTTGACCCATCTATAGTGTATTTAAGTATTGGCTTATATTGCACATCTTCTGAAGTTGTCACAGTCACTTCCAATGTTCCAGGTTTTAAAGGGCTGGAAACGCTTAATTCAATCTCAGCACTAGGCGGCAAATCTTGTTCAAAACTAATCTCATAATCGTTTACCATATCGTTTCCTGCCTTATCTATACATTTCACATAATAAGTATAAGGCTGTGAACTTAATCCTGATAATGGTTTACTATGCTCTAAAGAATATACACTAGTTAAAGCGTTCTCCATATTTTCATAATCTTTATCAGCTATACTCGAATACCTGCATTTTGCATATTCATTTGTTACAACTTTTATATTTGTGGTACTTCCTGATATATGTGCTTCCGGCTCATGGCTTGTTATTACAGGCAAAGTTTTGTCTACTGTAAAAGATACAGCGTATGAGCTTGACATCTTGTTTCCGTTAGCATCTTCACATCTTATATAATATGTATGCTGTTCTTCTGTCAATCCGCTTAAAGTACGATTATGCTCTGTTGAACCTGTAATGCTAAAGGTTGATGACATACTATCATAGGACACATCAGAAGTGCTGTATCTGCAATTCGCATTTTCATTTGTTTCTACATAAAGCTCTATCAACTGAGTATTGACATACTCACCAGGATGATGCGATAATATTAAAGGTGCATCACTATCCACATCAGCATAAGTTGTCACTTCTGTCGTAGCTTGATCTATAGATGAACCATTATATCCGTTTGAAGTTGTATAATTTACATACAATGTAAAAGTACCTGCAATACTATTATTGCATTCGATTACCCACGAAGGATCTATATTTGATTTACTTTGTCCAGCCACATCGCCTAGATTTACACTCTCGCTTGAAATCAGGTTAAGGTCAGATGAATCAGGTATTATCAATACAGCAGTCAAGTCCTCTAATTGTATTGTTTCAGCATTCCATACATTTGATGCTGTTATAGTAGCTTGATCAGAGTACTCTCCACACATACTTACTGTTGAAGGGCTTAATGCTCCTGTCCATACAGAACCTTGAGCACAAACAAAACTAGCAAAAACAAAGAATACAAACATCCAAAAAATAGTCTTAGCGTTCATACAAATCCGTGCTCCCCGTCATAAGTAATTTTTTTGTTTGATACAGGTTTATCTGCAATCTTCAATATGATTACATTCCCTGGTCTTGTGTATTTTGTGCCTGTCGTCAAAGTCCATGTCAAAACTTTACTTTCTCCTGCTTTAAGTGAAAACAATGTTTTTCTTGCAGGACCTTTCATATTTATGCCTCCATCAATATACAAGTCAACAGGCAAATTCCTTATATCTTCTTTACCATAATTTGTTATATGGCTCTGAACTTCAAATTCAGATATTTCATCTAATGCGAAATAAGGAGGCATGCTTAATGTGCCGTCCAAATTATCTATATTTACAGGTATTATATTCTCTACTTTTACGTGCTTGTTCGCTATATTGTCTTCTATATCTGATTCTTTGTTTGATGAGTCCACCATAATTTGCAAAAGGTGCATACCTTCATCTGGAACCCAGTCAAAAGCAACAGCTAAATCCTGACCAGAAGGCAGCTCATCTACTATGAAGGTATCCTCTAAATTTTTGTCTACATAAAATTTTATTATAACTTGATCAGCATCATTAGAACCTATATTCACAATATTTGCCTTTATTATCGTAGTCACGCCATTAATAAGATAATTGTCAAGTTCCAGAGGCTTAACCATAAGATTTACGTAATCTTCCTCAATAGTGTTATTAATATCGCCTAAATTAATATCTGCAAAAACTAAAGGCATCAACAAAATAAGAAAAATCATACTTATCTTAAATATAATATGGCTTTTCATTGCTTATCACCTAGTTTCTTGATTATGCTCTTGTCTTTTTCGACTGCAGAAGCGATAGCTTTTTCTAAAAAATCGTTCAGGGTTTGTCTTTTAAGTATAGAAATAAGTTTAGCTTTAGTATGTACATCATCCGGTATTTTTACATTAACCCTTGCCATTACTATTCGAATCTCTTTTTTTTCAGATATTTTTATAACATATATACTTAGTTATTTATATATGTTTCTATTTTTTTTAATAAAAAAACTAATAAACTAAATAACTAATAAATTAAATAACTAAAAAAGAAAAATAAGAAAGTAATTAAAATAACAAACAATAAAAATAACTAAATAAATAACCACTTAAAAACAAAAATACACCTGGTGACTAACAATAAGATTTTCACGTGTAAAAACACATCAAAAGTTAAAAAAAATAAAAAAACCTTAGCTCTTTTTCTTTGTAAATGTTATGAACGCCAACACAACAACAATAGCTATCAAAAGATTTTTAGCAGTGATCCAAGACATTTTACCTGTTTTTACTCCAAAAACATCAAGCTCTATTTTCCGCACTTCATCCTTGATAAGGTAATTGACTTTCTTTATCTCTCCTTTTTTCACTTTACCGAGATCCCAATAAAAGATAGGATCCTTTTCTAAGATAGTATATCCGCTTTCCAAGAACTTTATATCGTCTGTGTTTTCCACTATGCTTTTTGGCAGTGCTTCAAGTATCCTTACATTATCCATATCTTCTTCAGCTTTGAACAACAAAGTAACCTTGCTTTTATAATCTTCATCTTCCACAGGATTAAGATCTATCTTTCTGAAAACATTCAGTTTTGAATCAGGATCAGATTCAACAACATCAATTAATCTTTCTATCTCATCTTTTGTTCCAGAGCTTACATCTGCATCAAGCAGGGTACGTATATGTTCAGGAACAAGATCTTTGTCAAAAGCAGAGTTTACATTTATGTTGCTGTTAAATTCAGATGTTTTTTTATTGTCATAATAGACCGAACCATATACCCCGTATCTTCCTGGTTTTTCAGGAGTCCAATACATCTCAAATATCTCTATATCTCCCTTATCTATTTTTAATTTTTCAGATTCAAGTACTTGAATTATCTCTCCATATGATTCTATGGTTCCTTTGAACACTGCATCATATGCTTTTTCACCAGTATTCTTGAAATATACAGAGATAGGCGTTATCTGTCCAACTTCCATCCAGCTCATCCTTTCAAGCCTTAGTATTTCTCCATCTGCTTTCAAGGCACCTTCTCCAAATACATCAAATTCAGATACTGTGCTGAAACCGCATTGGTCCACAGACATGTCTGCCCAATACTGGCCTTCATCTAGTTCATTTTCAACACTTAATTTTTGATTGGAAAGAACAGTAGCTAAAATTTCATCAAACAATACGGTTTTTTCAGAAACTATATTTTCTTTGTTTGAATCCCATATTTTTATCCTTGCTTCAGGCAATATCCTTACGTTTCCTGTGTTCTTAATTTCAGCACTTAAAGAAAGGGACTTCTTAAATTCCGCATCAGCAATAGATAAACTGTTAACATTACATTTAAGTATTTGCGTATCTGTAACATTTATATTTACATCTACTCCTACACTAGGGATTAAAGAAACACCTGTTTCCATTTCATCCGGCTCTTTTTCCATCAAAAAACTTACCCTGTTTTCATAAAATCCGTTTCTAGCGTCATTAGGCACATTAATCTTTATTTTGATATATTCAGGATAACCCTTTTCAACCTCAAAACTTTTTTCATCAGGTGCAAAAGTTATCCATTCAGGAGTTTCACTTAAAGGACTCATCCGCCTATTAAAAGTCCCTATATCTTTTGTTGTACTTATCCTGACCCTTGCCTCAGCATAACCTCCCTTGACCATATCTCCAAAATCTATGGTTCCAGGAGAAATAGCAACACCTGTTGCATCAACACAACCTATCAAAAAGATTGTCATTAAAAAATAAATAATCGTCTTTTTCATTTTTTTCATTTTTTTCACCCCTCACGGCCTGTTTGCTTGAATATTAACATATCCTGAACATTGTCCTGTAACAGCAGTATCTGAAGGAATACCCATCCCCCAATACATAGTTTTATTTGTAGGTTCTGTGCTTGTATCGCTTGTCTGCTTATTTAAATTTAACGAAAAACTATTGCCATCCTTAAGACAAGATGTTTTGGATGAATAATCCTGTCCAGTATCACCAGAATACTTTATGCTTTCCACAGTAATATTATTTGTTTCACAAAGCATAGACAGATTATCTGAAACATTCTGTCCGTATGCATATAAGGTAAGATTAAAGGCGATATTGCCTAAATTCTTTATGGTTATATTATAATCCTTATCGCCTGTGTCACTTCCTACCTGTAAAGTTCCAAAATCAACCTCAGACTCTTCAATATCTATAGCCAATAATTCGTTTATTGTTTCAGATGTAGTGTTGTATGCATCAGATCCGTTATTCAATGTAGCTGTTGCATTGCACTTCCATGGCCCAGGATTAGCATGAAAATACACATCAAAAAGACATTCAAAATTCAATTCTGTTGAACTAATATTATAAGTATGACAGCTGCTGTTTGTATAGTGTTTTGTATAGCCGTCAGAATCAGAGCTGAAAGAATTATTTCCATCAAATATGACCGCACTTACTGAACTAATATTGTTCCAGCCCTCTGAAAAAGCTGCTTTGCCAGAACAGTTTACACTAGACTTATTGTTAGACTCCAGATCTATACCATTAGCCAACCCGTCAAGATCATCAAGATCCACACTATTAACATAAAAATAGAATATGTAATTTACTCCTAAAGAAAAAGTCTTTGAATCACCTGTGTTGATATTCGAACTATTATCTGTACATCGTACTTTCCAGGTATAGTTACCGTTAGGCATAGTTACTTCAAAACTTTGGTTTTCATCTCTTGTTATAGAAGAATTAGTAGAATTTAAGGTCCCATCTATAAACAAGCTGCAGTTGGCAATCTTGCTGTTATCATTGACACTATATGTAAAAATCACTAAATTGTTTGTATCCCATACAGAATCATTTGCAGGAGAAACCAATGTTATATTTGGCGCTTGAGTATCCGAAACAATAACAAAATCTTGTTTTCTTTCAGTATAATTTTCAAGATTAGTGCTATTGTCACAGGTAGCATTTACTGTTACTTTATAATGTCCTTGAGTTTTTGTTGTAAGGTTCCAATATGTTTGGATTGTACTTCCTACAGCAATATTTGTAAGATTATGCTGCGCAGTATCATTATCAAAATCTATATCTGATGAATTAAAAGATATATATGCAGCACAGTTTGTTCCCAAAGTATAGCCTATGTTTTCTATTGTCACATTTACTATAAAATCTCCTTCACTTACGTTTACATCCTTTTCAGGTCTGACTATAGTTACTTTAGGTTCTGCAGGCCTGGTCATATTGACACATACATCAACATCAGAATGATCTCCTGCAAGAATTATAACCTGTTCACCATAGTGGCTGTCATTATACGCCCAAACATAAGTCGTGTCTCCGTCATTTCCATATACTTGAGTAGAATATGTTCCTGCTAAAAAAGGCGGATCTGATAAAGCATTCAGATGCTGCCTATCATCGCTGTCTTCATCCAAGATAGTCATATCAACACCAGAATATTTTGTGCTGCAATCTGATTCATAAGCAGTACCTGAAACACTGTGAAATTCAGGAGGAGCACAAACTACAGGTATAAATGCAGCAAAAATTAATATCACTATCAAAACACTCTTTTTTTTCAAAATAATACCCCCAACATTAAAGAATACATTATCTAATTTAAATATATTTTGATTATCTGTATGTGCATAGCTTAGATTAGAGCTTTTAAAGAATAAAATGGGTTTTGTCCAT
>CAYSVS010000056.1:0-8122 GCA_964434475.1 uncultured Methanosarcinales archaeon | reverse complement strand
TGTACTGGAGAATATAGATGCGATGATTTCAAGAATTATTAGCTATGCACATACACTACAACAAAAAATATTAATATGATTTGTTTGTTCTGATAACATTAGGTGATAATTATGGAAAAATACCCTTGTAAGAAATGCGGAGGATGTTATATGGCATATGAAGAAGAAGAGGAAATACTCGAGAAAGAAGAGAAATCTAAATCTGAAAAAGATACAATACCTGAAGAAAGCGCACAAGAACTTATAAATGAAGCTTCAGAAGATATAAACTCTGAAAAATCGGAAGAAGAAGAAACACAACATCATGAACCTACCAAAGATGTAAAAGAACCTATCTCTGAAGCTAACCTGCCGGAAGAGACAGAAAAAGAAAAAACAGTAGAAAATCCTCCTGAAGATATGCCTGAACAAAAAGAAGAAGAAAAGAAAAAAGAAAGTGAAGATTCTGAAGAAAAAAAGCAAGAGAGTGAAAAAGAAGGAATGTTAGAAAAAGCCAAAGATACTGTAGAAGATATAAAAGAAAAATTAGATGAAGCGACTGAAAAGGTAGGAGAAGCTCTGCACATTAAAAAAGAGGAATCAGAAGAAAAGAAAAAAGAAGAACCAGCAGAAAAAACAAATAAAGAAGAACCAGCAGAAGAAACAAATAAAGAAGAACTAAAACAAGAAGGAGAAAAAACAGCTGAAGAACCTCCAGCACCAGAAAATCATAAAGAGACAGCACAGGAATTGCTTAATGAAGCTGATAAAGAGATAGAAGAATCAACGCCAAAATTAGAAGCTGGCGAATCTTTAGAAGCAGAAGAAAAAAAAGAGGAAAAGAAAGAAGAATAGAATATTTTATTTTTTTATTTCTATATTTGGCCATACTTTAACTGTAGTGTTCAATATTTATATTATATAATATATTTTAAGATTGTACAATATTTAAAAACCAACAAAAAGTTGTTCCCCATATAATATTTGTGGAGGGATTTTTATGGCAAGAGTTGCAGTTACAGGATTTGGTGCTGTTACACCTATAGGAAACAACTTAGAAGATTATTGGAAAAGTTTGATGAACAAAAAAGTAGGGATAAACAAAATAACTAAATTTGATGCTTCTAATTTCCACACACAGTTAGCAGCAGAGTTAAAAGATTTTGGTATTAACAAAGAATTTTCAAATTTTCTTAAAAAAGAGAGAGGAATAAACATCAGAAGACTAGATGATTTTGTCAAATATGCTATTGTTGCCTCAAATGAAGCCATGGAAAACGCTAAACATGATTCTATGGATTACAATGAATACGATAAGTTTTCGTTATTCGCGTCAGGAATAGGAGGAATAACTACAATATGCAAAGAGTTTGAAAAATATATATTTAAACAAAAATCACAAGAAGGAAAAGATGTATCTGATAAGATGCTTGCTGCAAAAAGAATAAGCCCTACATTGATCTCAACTATAATGGCAAATGCAGCAGTAGGAACAATATCTCAAATGTATGGTTTAAAAGGAGAAACAGCCTGTATTACTACAGCGTGCGCAAGTTCTACTCACGCAATAGGCAATTGCTATGAAAAGATAAAAGCATTTCCTCACAAATATAAGATGGCAGTAACAGGCGGAAGTGAAGCTTCAATAACTGAGATAGGTATAGGGTCTTTCGCAAATGCTGAAGCTACAAGCAGGAGAAATGAAGATCCTGAAACTGCAAGCAGACCTTTTGATAAAGAAAGAGACGGATTTGTTATGGGCGAAGGAGCAGGAGCTATTGTTCTTGAAAATTACAAAACTGCAAAAAAAAGAAAAGCAGACATATATGGGACAATAGAAGGATATTGCGGAACATCTGATGCATTGAATCCAACACAACCCGATCCTGAAGCTAAATCATTAAGTAAAGCGATAAATTGTGCAATTGAAGAAGCAGGTTTAAAACCAGCAGATATTGCAGACATTTTGTATGTCAATTGCCATGGAACATCTACTCCTCTAAATGACAAAACAGAAACTAAAGCATTAAGGAATGTTTTTGGAAAATATTCCGAGAAACTAAGGATAAGCTCAACAAAAGGAAATACAGGACACCTGCTAGGAGCAACAGGAGCTGTTGAATTCATAGCTATGGCACTTGCATTAAAATATGGAACATTGCCGCCAACTGCAAACTATAGTAATTTTGATCCTGAATGTAGTCTTAATATAATACCTAATAATACATTAAGCGCTCCTGAAATCATATACGGAATGAAAATCTCAGCAGGATTCGGCGGACACAATGCTGTATTGCTCTATAAGAAAAATCAGATTTAAGGATTAGATTATTGAAGATGAACAACAGAAAGATAGCACAGATAGGAGGAGGACCATGGTCTATTACATTAGCTAATATTCTTGCAAAAAACGGCAAGGATGTTACGTTGTGGGTTTATGACAAGACACATACATATCCTGAATTTAAACCAGATAAAAAGATATACATCACAGAAGATATCAATGAAGCGATAGCTGAGAAAGATTTTCTTGTATTTGCTGTGAATACTAAATTTCTGCCTGATACAATAAAAAAGATAAAAAAAGAAAACATAAAAGATAAAGCTATAGCTATATGCGCTTCCAAAGGTTTTCTTAAGATAAAGAATAAAATCAAGGTAACAAGCCAATATCTAGAAAATAAGCTAGACATAGATGAAAAAAGATTTGCAGCTATCAGCGGAGGAAATATAGCTGTTGAAGTAAACAAAGAAGTGATAACAGAAACCACATTAGCATCAAGAAAAAAAAAGCTTGCAAAAGGTTTGATAGGATTATTCTACAACAAAGATTTTTTTGTACTTGAGCCAAGCAAAGATATTGTTGGAATACAGGTTTGCGGAGCTTTAAAGAACGCTTATGCAATAATAATAGGCATAGGAGATTATCTTGTTAAAAGCAAGGAAAATAAAAACAAAAGATTCGGAAAAAACACAGAATCTGCTCTTCTAAGATATAGGCTTAAAGAGATGGAATACATACTAGATAAAACAAGACATTATTTCGGAGAATATAGAAGAATATCATCAAAAAGAACAATCTTAGGTCCTGCAGGAATAGGTGATCTTGATGTTACATCAAAAGTAGGAAGAAACAGCCAAGTAGGAAGGATGATAGGGGAAGGAAAGAGCATCGAACAGATAATAAAATACTTTGACAGAATAAAACAAAGACCAGAAGGACCAGATACTATAAGTACACTATATAAAATAATGAAAAATTGCGGCATAAAAGCTCCATTCATAGAAGAAGCATATCACGTAATATACGATAAAAAGGACTGTTTAACAGCTGTCGATGATATTCTGAAAAGAAGCAAAGAAGATTACTATAAAAAATGAAACTAATAGAAGATCTCATAGATGAAAAATATTACCAGTTAGAGGAGAAAAGAGTTACAGATTATCTGAATAAAGTTTTCTCAGGAATAGAGATAAAAGGCATAGAAAATATAGTTGATGAAGATTCAAATATAATTATTGTACCTACACACAGAAGCGAGCTAGATCAAATTTTAGTAGGATATACGATGTACAAGAAAAAGAATAAGATAATGAAATTTTTGGGAGGGAAAAACCTTTTTATTCCTGGAATAACTACTCCTTTGATAGGTAAGACATTGCTTATGGATATAAGAAAGATAGGTGTGATAGCTGTGGACAGAAAGCTTATTACAAGCAACAGAGAGTATATCAAAGGATTTAAGAAACTGCTAACAAATTCAGACTTGAACAAATACCCAATATTCGTAACAATACAAGACGGAAGAACAAAAGATGGGTTTGTAAAGGAAGCAGAAACAGGATTATTAAAACTGGTTTGCAATGCTTTAAAGACAAGCAGCAAAAAAACATATATATATCCCGCCACTATAGATTACAGCAGGGTTTTTGAAGACTGGACTTTTAAAAAAAACATCAAGAACAAAGAAAGATTTCCACCACCTATTGCAGGATTATTGAATGCTCTGATGGACATATATGCGATAGCCAAAACACCAAATAAATATGAAGTTGAGCCTAAAGCTTATCTGACAATAGGAAATCCTATAGTATATGATAAAAAAAATAATGTCAAAAATATAGGGGCTAAGATAAGAGAAAAACAGATAAAAAATATTACGATAACAGCTCCCATGATATATTTTTATGCACAGGATAATAAGATGAACTGCAAGAAATTAATAAATATGCTTCAAGAAAGAAACGCAAACTTAAGCAATATGGCATGCAGAAACAAAAACGTGATAAAATATACACAAAAATTATTTGATGAAAAAAGCAACATACAATATTATATCAACTATGCATCGCAAGCCATAGATAATATATTATATAGCAAATAAAGACAAAGCACCATATAAAAAAAAGATATAGGTTAAGTTTATATATTGCTTATCAAAAAAAACACATGATCAAAAAACAAGGTGATAATAAAATGAAACATGATGTCGTAGGGATAGGAAATCCGCTTGTAGATATGATTATCAAAGTAAATGAAAATACGCTTATGGAACTTAATCTTGAAAAGGGCAACATGCATCTTGTCAGTGAAGAGCAATTGATAAACATACAGGAAAAGATAAAAGAGTTTGATGTTAAAATAGCTCCAGGAGATTCTACTGCAAACACATTAGCAGGCATAGCTAATTTAGGCGGAAATGTTGTCTTTTGCGGAAAAGTAGGAGAGGATGAACATGCAATGTATTATGAGCAAACATTAGATAAAGCAAGCATGGCACATAGACTTGCAAAGGTTCAAGGTATTACAGGTAAAGCTATCAGTTTTATAACTCCTGACAGTGAAAGGACATTTGCAGTACATCTTGGAGTTGCTCTAAAATTGATGAAAGAAGACATATTTGAGGATGATATAAAGCAAAGCGGATTCCTGCATCTTACAGGCTATCAATTGGAAGAACCTTTGCTGAAGGAAACAGCACTGCATGCCATGGATATAGCGAAAGCGAATAGCGTTAAGATAAGTATTGATCTAGCAGACCCTAACTTGATAAGAAGAAATCATGCAGAGCTTTTGTCAATAGTGAAAACATATGCAGACATAGTTTTTGTAAACGAGGAAGAAGCAAAAGCTTTGACTGAGTTAGAACCAACAGAAGCAGTGCATGAAATCGCTAAATTATGCAATATTGCAATCGTCAAGATAGGCAAGGACGGCAGTTTGATCAAGAAAGGCGATATGCTCTATAAGATATCAGGATTTCCTGTTGATGCTGTAGATACAACGGGTGCAGGAGATATGTTTGCAGCAGGCTTTCTTTACGGATTGAGCAATAATAAGGATATTGCATTGTGCGGAAAGATTGGAAGCTATGCAGCAAGCAGAATCGTTCAAATAATAGGAGCAAGATTGAAAACAAGTATAAAACAAGATATTGAAAGATTGATTGTTAAGCACAAAGGTAAAGAATGAATAAATTAATATTCTATCTTGTTATTTGTATGATAATCATACCAAATGCATCCGCCATATCTATATCGAATATAGATTTTGGAGAAGTTGAAGCAGGAAAAACATACAGCAAAAGATTTGCTTTAACAGAAAAGCGATATGATAATGTCACATTCTTACTCAAGATAGAAGACAAATATAAAGAGTGGTTTGAGATATATCCTAATAAAACAACATTAAAGAAAAACGTTCCATATTATATTGAAATAAAATTGGATGTTTCTGAAAATGCTTTTCCTATAGAATATTCTCCTAAGTTAAGTATAGAAAGCAAGGAACCAATAATAAAAAATTTAGAATATAAAATAAAATTAGAACAGAACATCAAACTAAAAATAAAAGATAAAACAGCGATAAACCAGAAAACATACGATATCGCTAAATATCTCTTTTTCATAATAGTTAGCTTATTGATAATATTCTTAGGGTATGAAAAATATCATGAACATAAAAAAATATTAAAGTCAAAGAAAAATATTAGAAAGAAAAAAAACACCAATATAATTGAATTTATTTTTGATGAACTTAAAAAAGGAACTGCAAAAAGAACAATACTTTCTGAATTAAAGAAAAAAAGAATAGATGAAAACACTATCGAAAAAATAAGCATAAATATGGATATATTGAATCAAAACCTACCAAGGTCAAAATATACAAAAGAAAAAATATATGGTCTGATGCTGAAAATAAATCAATTGATGGATCTAAACTTGAATAAAAATCAGATAGTTCGTAAAATAAAGAGATGGGATAAGGAATTGATTGAAAACTTATACCATAAAATACTGCTATTCAGACTGGAATTTGAGTAAAGTTTAAATAAGGCATATTCTAACATATTTAACATGGGTTGGAAAGAGCCAGTTTTTAACAGGGAACAGTTAGTGTATCTTATGATTGTCAGTATAGTGATTATCGCAATATTTATGCTATTTATTCCATATAAGACTATAAAAAGTTTTGAGTTTCCTGCAAAGATAGAAATTAAAGAAGATTTCATGAATGTTGAAAATAAACAGACAGACATACTGGATTTCGGCATTGTATCTTCAGGATTAAGGGTCAAAAAATTTATTGAACTCGATATAGGCAAAGCACAGCCTGCTATAGTCTATGTAGGATCTTCTGGAGAAATAAAGCAATTTATCGACATAGAAGAGGACAAATTTGTGATAACTGAGCCAAAAAAATTAGAGATCACAGCAATAATACCAAAAGGAATAGATGAAGGAGTTTATACAGGAGTAATAAAAGTAGAATATAAGATGACTATAGCAAGAAAATTAAAAAATATTTTTAGCTGAATTGTATAACATTTCCTGATCTTGTCAATTCACATGAATCTTCCAAGCAACTGTTTTCTGGATCAAGAAATAATTCTGTATCTTCGCTTATCTTAGCGCTATAGCCTTTTTCTTCTAGTAATTGTGCTCCATTGTTTGCAAAAACAAAAGGCAAAGCAACTATTACCAGTAATACCAATATTAGTGAAATTTTTTTCATTTTTTGTACCTCTACCCCATTTATATATTTCAGTATAGTATTAGGTATACCCATATATAAATGTTTTGTTTTTGTAGATTGGCAATTGAATTCTACTTACATAATATAATAAAAAGAAACATTTATATATGAATTATACTTACATAATATAAATAATGAATCAAAAAGACATAATGAAAAGGAAAATTATGGGCAAAGTAACCTGAGAGAACATAATTTGAGCTATTTCTTTCGTTCTTAAAAATAAACATCAATAAAACACAGAAACAACACCTTACATAATATATAATAAAAACATTTAAATATCATTTATTACTTACATAATATATATTTTCAGGTGTTTAATTAAGTGGTCAGTAACAAGAAAAAAAAAGAACATAGTAATCAATATAATAAAGAATACAATTTAGATATTTACAATGCTCTTGATTCTATAGAAAATTTGTTTTTAAAACTTAAAGAAAAGCATAATATTGATAAAAATAAAATATTAGAGTTGCTGGACAAAAGAGAAAAAACAAAGCAAAAAAAATCAATACCTTTGTCTATTTTCAGCGACAAATTAAGTGCCCTAGAAAGCATGGTTAAGTACCTTCGCGACGAGCATAAGCTAAAATTCACCGAAATTGCAAAATTACTCTACAGAAATCCTATTCCTATTTCTATAACTTATAAGAAAGCCACACAAAAATATCCTGAAAAATTAGACACAAATTCTCAACAATTTTTGCCGCTTGAAATATTTTCTGACAAAAGACTGAGTGTATTAGAAACCATCGTTAAACACCTGAAAGATGTTCTTGAACTTAGTCTTACAGACATCGCAAAATTGTTGAACAGAGATCCAAGAACAATCTGGACAGTATACGATAGATCAAGGAGGAAGCTGGAAAAATGATGCACGCGACTAAAAAAAGGAACGTGCAGATGATTTTTGCATTATTGATGATGCTTGCTCTAGCTTCAGGATTTGCATTCGCTTTCAATGAGACAAATGCAAGCTACAACGCAGGAATAATGAATGAGACAATTGTTGATATGATCAATGATACTTGGATGAATGAAAGCATTGACTTGAATGAAACAAATATTACATACGTGGAAAATAAAACAGAACTAAATGAGACA
>CAYSVS010000055.1:0-8742 GCA_964434475.1 uncultured Methanosarcinales archaeon | reverse complement strand
GGTCGTGCCCGCCGGCGGGTTGGGCTGGTTGCGCTCGTCGAAGTCCGTGAGCCCGTCGTCGTCGGTGTCGGGGTCGCAGGGGTTGGTCTCCTCGGGGTTGTCCTGCGCCGGGCCGGGGATGGGCCCCTGGCCCGCGTGGTCGAAATCACCCGGCTCGAAGTCGAAGATGCCGTCGTGGTTGAGGTCCTCGACGCCGTCGAGCAGGCCGTCGCCGTCGGAGTCGGGGTTGAGCGGGTTCATACAGACGAAGGTGTCTTGCTGTGGGTAGGCGACCAGAATCGGAAAATTAAAGTTACTAGAGAAGAAACTCAAGGAAACGACACATATTCTGTTAGATTTGGTTTAAAAAAATCATGTATAATATATTCTCTAATTATTATATTAGCATTCTTATTTTTATTATGGATTTTATTTTTATTAAATGTAGGTTATCTTTTTTATATTATATCTTTCACTTTTTTCATTGTTTGTTTAATATCACTAATAATGATTTATTTTTTAAAAAATAAAATTTCAAGTATTTACTTTCAAATTAATGCCATTTTATTTTATGTCGGCTCAGATATAATTTTAATTTTAGTAAATATATTTAAATAGTAATGAGAGGTTATTCACCATATGAAAAATATAATAGTAATGTTCTGGCAATTTTTAACCTATTTTTTAATAGGAATACCTTTAAAAATAATTTTCCAAGTTAATACAAACATTGATTTTAAACTAGAAAAAAACAAAACTCACATAATTATTGCCAACCATCCTAAGAAGATCGATCCATTCTTGATATCATATTCCATTCCATTAAAAAACTTCATCAAACTAATACCTTTAAGATTTATAACAGCAGAAAAATACATGAAGAATATTCTATTAAAACCTTTTTTATTGCTTTATGGGTGTATATCTACAAAACAAAATGACGGAAAATCAGTTCTTGAGAAATCAAAGCTACTTTTAAACAAAGGAGAAACAATATTTATATTTCCATCAGGAAAACTTGAGCAAGAAAATAAGAAGTATAAAGTAAAAGTAGGAGCTAATTATCTAAATAGAGAAGTAAAAAACAGCTTAATTTTCCCTGTTAATATTGCCTATAATAATCCTCATGTTAATATTGGATTCAAAAAACCATTTAGGCATTCATCTTTTCCAGAAGATCTTCAGCCTTTAGCAGATGAAACTTATGATATAATTATCAATCAACCTTTATTAAATAAAGACAATTTATTTGAATTAAACTGGTCTATTTACAATAATCCAAATGGATGGATTGAACCAACAACATTCTGTCAATTTAAATGTCCTGGATGTTACAGAGGATTAGCAGAAAAAAGCCATAAAAACAAACATGAAGACTTACAAAATCTAAAAAAACAGGTTGATTGGTTTATTGATAACAGAAACGTGCAGTCAATATCATTAGCAGGCGGAGAACCTTTACTATATCCCCATATTGAAAAACTAATAAGCTATATCAGTTCAAAAAACCTGAAAACAAAAATATATACGAATGCTGTAGCACTAAATGAAGAAAGATTAAGAAATTTGAAAAAATACGGAGCAACAGAATTTATTATTCATATTGACAAATATCAAAGGAATTCTGAATCAGAAAAGGAAATGAATAATATAAGAAAGAAATATTGTGAATTATTCAGGAAGATCGGAGGAGTAAATCTTGGTTTCATCATGCCTCTTTCTAAAAAGAACATTGTAGATTTGCCCATCTTAGCAGATTTTTATAAGAAAAATTCAGATATTATTAATTTGGTTGTATTTACCACAATAAAGGAAATGCTCCCTAACAAAACACTGGATAAAGAGTTAGCATTAACCATGGAAGAAGCTAGTTCAGCTGTCAAAGATGCATTTGGGTTATCTTATTGCGCATATCTTGGCAAAAATAAATCAAAGGATATTTCATGGCTTTTTTCTTTGTCTGCTTATAAAAACGGAAATTATCTAGGATCTTTTGACAAAGATATTTACAAATCTATACAGCAAAGATATTATAAAAAGAAAAATAAGCATTTTATCACAATCAAGAATAAGCCCATCAAAATATCAAAATTATTGCCTGCATTTACCAATAAATCTGTGAGAGCGATACTCAAAAATGCAAAAAGATACAATGGAGATTATATTAATTCACAAGTTGTTCTTTTAATAGATGCTCCTGATAAGATTGAAGATTCATGGAATATTTGTAATAGCTGTCCCGATGCAATGCTATATGATAATAAGCTTGTTCCATCATGCTTATTAAATAGAGTGAAATCTGGAGAAAATATATACCTTAACTAAGTTCAAAAACTTCATATTCTGTTATTAGTTCATATCCTTCATAAGGAAATTTGGTTACATCATTACCAACTCTGATCAATGGATAATAAAATTCCCTAAATCCTTCTTTTTTTGCTTTAGTATGCTGAGAATAAAGCAAAGCTCCTGCTATATTTTGTTTTCTCAAATAAGGTAAAACCCCGATTGTCTTAAGAATTATCTGTTCCTTATTGTAAGGGTGCGGTAAAGTAAAACAAAAACCAACAGGTTTTCCATCTTTATCTTCTGCAATTTCAATAAATGACAGATCAACATTATTGATAATATCTTCATAAAGAAATCTAAATTCTTCATAAGACAACGGAACAAAATTCCAGCTTTGAGCAAATATCTTATTCGCTAAATCTAAGATTAATTTTAGATCATCCGAATCATTATTGAATTTTCTTAATTTGAATCCCTGTTCAGATAAATTTTCATAAGCTTCCTTTGTATAAGGAATAACATAATTAAAGTCTTGTCTTACAGCAGAAACATATTTTCCTGCATTTGTAAATCCCTTTTTCTTCCAAAAGTCGATATAATAATCTTTACTAAAAGGATCAAATAAATCTGGCTTTCTTTTGCATTTAGATATAAATCTATAATCACACCATATTGTTAGGTTTACAGGACCTCTAATTTTTGAACACCCTTTCGTTTTCAACCAATTTATGCATTTATCTAATAACAAATGGCTTACTTTTTGATTTTTTACACAATCATAAAATCCAATTAATCCAATATCTTTATTTCTTTTGTCTATAATTGCTGAACAATGGCCTAGTGTCTTTTCATCCTCTTTAACAAGAAAATTCTTGATATCTCCATATTCAAAAAAAGGATTATCTTTATCTAACAAGTTCTTGATCCTTTTTAATTGATTAGAAATCCTTAAATCTTGAGAATAATGAATTCTTAAAAAACCAATATACTCTTCAATTCTCTTTTTTTCATGCTCATATCCTATTATTTCCATTTTCATTCAATGTTTATTTCTCCAGTACTACCATCCATAGTGATATACCTTCCATCTTTTAATAATTTTGTTGCATTTTCAACTCCGATTATGCAAGGAAGATTTAATTCTCTTGAAATTATAGCAGCATGAGATAATAAACCTCCATTTTCCACAATCAGTCCTTTACATATCCCAAATAAAGGGGTCCATCCTGGATCTGTATGTTTAACAACAACAATTTCTAAATGTTTTTTAGGTAATCTGAATTCATGCATAATTGTTATTTTTCCAGATACAGAACCTAATGAACATCCAATGCCTTTTAATTTATTTGAAGCATTTATTTTCTTAAAATGCTTTGGTTTTGGCATTTCTTCGCCTCTAGTAACTAACACATTGTCTAATTCAATATTTTTATATTCTGCATACTCTTCTTTTCTCTTAAGTATTATTCTCCTGAATTTCGTATTCTTCTCTTTGATAGCAGTTTCGATTTCATCTAATTTCAAATAAAAAATATCATTAAAATTATCTATCTTTCTCCTTTTTTCAAATATTTTTCCAATAGCAATAAATAATCTTCTCGTATAACTGAATGTCTGAGATCTTAATAACCTTAATTCTTCTCTATGTTTTAAATAGTGCTTTGATTTCTTTGAGAGAATATTCAGTAAAAAACGGTTGAAAAAGGGAAGATTTATTTTTTCTTCATTAAAAATCATTTTCTTATTATTTGTTTTATATTGATATAGTAATTGAGGGAAAAATTCAGGATCAGAATCAAGGTCTTTTGCTTCCAGCTTAAGTTCATTTGCAAATCTTCCACCGTATATTTTTAAATAGTCTGTAATCATATTATTCAAATTAGTATCTTTCATCATCTCTTTATAACATAAGTCCCATTTAGAAGATTTGGCAATGTCTATTAGTTTCTTATTCTTATGAAATTCGTCTGATAATTCTTTAAGAGCTTTTACTTGTTGAGCACTAACCAAAGATTTAATTGAAGTAATCTGAGATAAAATTTGGCTCTCATTCAGCCCATATTTCTTAGAATATTTTTTAAAAAAACCAAACCAGGTCATGGCTAAAAAGTCATTATCAACTGTGATGCTCCATTTTTTAAGTAGGTTTTCCTGAAAATCTTTAAACCATCCCCATAATTCTTTTAATTCAGCTTGCTCAAACTGATTCTCTTTAACATGTTCCAGATAGTTTTTCACATGATTTTTAAATTGTTTAATGTCTTTTTCAAATCTAAAGATTCTATAAAGAATGTAAGGGTAATAACGAAGCTTATCACTAAAATTTACATTTAGATAATGTTCTTTATTCAATTTAGTCCTGTTTTTTGCTGAAATCATCATATCTAGATTTTTCTTATTTCTTTCATAACCAGGGAATAGAGTAAGCATCTTATACCAATTTAGGATATTATAATAAAATCTACCATAAAAAAATCCAAGCAGATTCTCAAATACATCAGAGTATTTTTCAATTTTGTTAGGGCTTATATTCGATGTTCTTGCTAAATTTCTATATACTTGCGTATAGATAAACTGAGCAAAAGAGCATGTCAATGGCAATACAATCCCACTATAACTTTCAGCAATATTAGAATTATCCCATACATTGATTTGTTCATGCACATTCTTTGTTATTGCTCTTGATTGTAATACCCATAGCTTATCATCTGCATAACACCATTCTATATCCCGAGGTTTATTAAAGTAGGATTCTATTTGTCTGGAACTCTTAGCAACTTCAACTAAGATTTTATTAGGTATTTTGCTTCTTGGAATCTTATTATTATGAATGAATATTTCTAAAATACCCTTTCCTAGAACAGCATTTTCCCCACTTCCCTTAACTGCATTTATTAGCATACCTTTTTTATTATCATATTTAGTTTGAGTAAAGGTAATGCCTGAATATTCTGGATCAATATAATCTTGGACTATTAAGGAAATCTCAGGGAAAGTTTGCATCCCAATCTGTTTGCAGTAATGCCACACTCTTTCTGAAAATGCAGAACTTAAGACATACTTGAAATCTTCTTCAAATTGGTTAAAGTTTTCTGTAATTTTTGATTCATATATCCCTGCAAAACTATACTTTTTTCCATCTTCTCCTAAAGCAGATGAACGGATAATTAGTTTCTTACCTAATTGCCTTAAGTTTGGAAAATTCAGATTTATCTTATTTTTGCTAATCATATCTCTTATAAATTTTCTATTTTTAGGATCGCTTTCAAAAGCCTTATCTAAATCATTTTTTGTAACTCCTATTTTTTTTAGAATATTATGTATATTATCAGATGAAATAGTGAAAAAAGCTGGAACGTTGTAAGAATTCCTAAGTAATAATAAATTTTTTGCCTTATTTCCTATTCTGTTATATGCTAACTTCACCATAGCATTTAAAAACCAAACATTTATATATAAATATTAGCAAATTATAAGTAATATGATATTTGAGATATCGATCATTTCTTTAGTAGCATTATTTTTACTTATTCTTTATAAGTTAAATAACAAAGTATTAAGAAGATTTGGCTTAGCTTTTGTTGCTGTATTACTTTTTGAATATTTTACCCAAGCATTGTGGTTAAATCATAATCTAGAGCCATGGTCATATTTGTATCTAGATATCAATTGGATTCTTACTATTGGTTGGGCTGGAATAATTACTGTTTGTATGGAACTAATTAATCTTTATTTACCAAACCTTACAGAAAGGTTTAGATATGTTATTTCGGTTATTTTCATAGGAATAATAGGATTTTTTGCTGAATGGGTTGTAGTTGGTCTTGAAATAAGATTCTACCCAGAAGCAGTTAAACAATCATTGTCTGGCATAATGCTTGGTTATGGTAAAGTGCCAATCGAAGCTTTATATTATATCCCTGTTTTTATGGCATTAATGGTATCTTTTGTTAGATATTGGGAAATTTGTTTTGATGAAAAAACAAAACAAAAGCTAAAATCAAATAGAGGTAAAAAGAAATGAGTTTTGCCTTATTTCTCGAAATCTTTATCATTCTCTTTACAGTAGGCATATACGTCTTTATGAAAAAGAAAGGTCACAAAAATATACTTCGTAAATTGATAATCTTATTTGTGGGAGTTTTGCTTTTTGAATTGATGAGTGAGTCTATGTGGATAAATATAGGATTTGACTCTTGGGCATATCTGTATAAGGATATAACATGGATAATCACACTTGGGTGGGTTAATATATTTATGGTCTCTATATTGATAGTAGATTATGCATTCTACCACCTACCAGAAAGAAAAAGATTCTGGTTGTATCTTCTATTTAGCGAAGCAATAACAGTCCCTTTAGAAATGATGTTATTAGAGACAGGCATAAGAAAGTATGCGCCAATTCTTACTGAAACAATGACTGGATTTACGATTCCACTAACAACAGTTCCGCTTGAAGCAATATATGCAGTACCATTATTTACAGCATTGATATTAGCATTCTATAAGTATGTTAATCATTTATTTGAGGTGAAATTAAATGGATGATTATGCACCTCAAGGTATTTCAGCAGAAGTTCCTGAAAGTCATAGTAAAGATTCAGCAGACAAAAAAGTAGGAAGAATTTTTTTGACTATAGTAATATTGATTACTATAATAGGTGGTTCAATTGCAATAATGCCTATAATCATATGTTTATTCATTTTAGCCTGGCCAATTGCAATACCCTTAGTGATTTTTGCAGGTATTGCTATTTATAAGAAATTAGGAAAGATTTCTAAAAAGTAAAAAATGATATTAGACGAAGCTGCTATTTGTTTTACTCCAGATACAATGAATTGTTTCATATTACATTTAATTCCACTATTGCTAATTTTCTATATTATCCTAATAATATTATTTTTAAAATTAGAGAAAAAAATTATCCAACTTAATTTTAAGGATAGCTTTATAGTTATATTCTCTCTTTTTATTTTTATTTGGTCTATTTCTCTTTTGGCTGTTAAATTATTCACTGTATTGGGTATATGCTTAGGATAGTCGATGCCCAACAAAAGATTTATAATCTATGTCTTTAAATAGGTTATTATGCTGAATAAAATTAGATATATATTATCAACATTAAAAAATACAGGCAGTTATCTTAATTCATTTAATGATTACTTCCTTGATTATTATTTAGGACATCACAAAATAATTGGATGGTTTAAAGGGCATCCTGTCTATTCGGCTTTTCTGACTCCGGGTCTTAGTAAAGCTTTAGGAAATACTCTTGCAAGAAGGCTTATGAGTAATTTGATGCAAAAACCTTTACCTGGTATGGCTAATATAGCAGTGACAGATAAATGTAATGCTAAATGTGAACATTGCAGTTTCTATACTGCTATGGACAAGAAAAAACAAAAAGTATTGGGCATTAATCAAGTAAAAGAGATAATTAAATCTTGCCAAGATTTTGGTTGTTCTGTAATAAATTTTGTTGGAGGCGAACCTCTTTTAAGAGATGAGCTTTCTGAAATTATATCCTCAATTGATAAAGATAAATCATCTTCGAGTATTTTTACAAACGGATGGTTTCTAGAAGAAAAATGTGATAAATTAAAAAAATCTGGCTTGATGATGATAATTGTAAGTTTAGATGGAACAACAGCTGAAAAACATGACAGATATAGACATCTTCCAGGACTTTTTGAAAAAGCAATTAAAGGAATAAAAAAGGCCCAAAGAATTGGTTTGCTTACAGCAATATCAACAACTGTTATTCAGGATGATATAGAAGATGGAAGTTTTGAAAAAATGATTCATTTAGCTAAAAGACTTAAAGTAAATGAATTAATCCTTTTTGATACATTACCTGTTGGTATGTATTCCCACAAAAAAGATATCAACAACAAAAAGATAGATAAAAAGAGATTATTTGCAATAGTAGATAAATATAATGCAAAAAAAGATTTTCCTGGAATTTTTTGCTATGCTAGGTTTAGAGACCAATCAACATTTGGATGTTCAGCAGGTAGAAATTATTTTTATATAAGCCCATATGGAGAGATGCATCCTTGCGATTTCACTGCTAAACCCATAGGAAATGTTCTTGAAATAACACTTCCCAATTTATGGAATGATTTGAGCAATATGAGAGCAGTTAGTTGTGATAAATATATGAATAGTTGTTGTGAAGATAAATACATGTTTTCTCGCTCCTAAATATTTGTTCTTAAAGAATCACTTTGTTCGCATTGATTGAACGGAACTCCCATAAGTATGTTCTCTAAGGCTCTTACAAGTTTAAAGGAACGCCACTAAAAATTACTCTCCTTCCTTTCAGTCAGTCGGAAATGCTGCACTCTCGCTTCGCTTGGGGTGTATAACAGCGATTTGAGATGTTTGTTTCAATTTATTTTCGCGTCGCATAGATTTGTTATCTGTGTGAATTTGCAAAGATTTCCTATCACTTTTAATTAATAGTTAAATAA
>CAYSVS010000054.1:3476-8836 GCA_964434475.1 uncultured Methanosarcinales archaeon | reverse complement strand
TATTGCAAAATTAATAAATATAGAAATTGCAAGAATTTTCAAATCGTACAGTTTTGTCAAATAATAGAAATATATTTATATCTTTGATATTTTAGATAATTCTTTATGAGAAAAAGATTAAGAAGAGAAGTACGTAAGAGTATCCAAGGTCCTGTGCTTAGCAGAGGAAACATAATAGGAGGTTCTTTCTCTACAGAAGAGATGCTCTTCAATAACTATGCAGAAGAAAAAGAGTTGCAGTTTGCAGATTCTATTTCAGATACAGGTAAAAGAAAAGAGTTTGAGTTAAAGGTTATGGACGTTGAAGATATATGGAGAGATAGAATAAAGGAACTTCGTGATATTCTTGCAAATCTTAAAAAGGAAGAAAAGATGCTTAAGAAGGAGAGCAGCGATAAGAAAGCATTAAAGCATCATAAGATATATATCCGAAAAATACCTGATAATTTGTTGTCTTGTGTGGAAAGCCTTGAAAGATTAAGGAAAAGGAGCTACACATCCCGCGAACGGTTATTGTATGATATAACTCAGGCATTGCAGGAGGTAACCAAGGACAAAAATGTTGTTTTTGAATACCTTAGAGCACTAAAGAAAGAATGCCCTCATATTTTTTGATATCAAATAGCTTCTGTAGAACAAGTCTCGCTCATTGCAGCCCATACGCATAAGCTTAGTTGACATCATAGGCTGATAAGTATTGTTTTACAATCGAAAATACTTTGGCTTATGAAATCATGACTTTTCTGCATTGATATCAAACGCAAATTTTAAATAATGATTAACCAATCCTTTTTTTTATGGTTTATCTGCAGTATTCATTATCTTTGTTATTATCTTTTTTAGGATTGTTCTTCGGAGTAGCTCTAGCACAGATAGCTCCTGAAGAATTAACAGAGGATATGAAAAGATATCTTTTAATCTTCAAATATATCATTGTCGGTTTGATATTTTTTATATTCAGTTTTTATATGTTGAATAAGTACTATGCATTGTTATCTATATTTGCTTTATTGTTTCTGATATATTATGTCCTAGATACAAACCAGACTTTGCGTAAAAATACTCTTGCTTATTTTCTTCTTGGTTTCGTATTCTACTTCAGTTCTTTAAATAGGAACATGGCATTGATCCAGACATCTCTTATATTGTTGTTGGGATTTCCTGTAGGTACTTTGACAAGATATAGCATGATAAAGAAGCAATGGAAGTACGTCTATCTTAAGATAATAAAAAAATATGGATTTTATATACTTATTGGATTGTTTTTGCCTTTTGTCTTTTAGTTAAGTTATCGAGAAAGATTGAGTTCCAGGATAAACTTTTTTCGAATACATTTATATAATAACTTTCTTTTCGTGCTTGAAAATGATTGTGGAAGTACTCTGGATGTTATTTGTGTATTCTATATTGAACAAGTTAAGGATAATAATAAGAAAACCTAGATACAAAAAGATGACCCAGATCATTCCTGGAGCAGAACCTTTTTTCTATAAGCGCGGAAAGACAGGAATATTGCTCATACATGGATTTACTTCCTCTGCGTATGATGGTAAATATTTAGGTCAATATTTAGCGGACAGAAATATATCTGTCAATGCAATTTTGCTCAAAGGTCATGGAACATGTCCTGAAAATATGACCGCCACTAATTTAAAAGATTGGATAAAAAGTGCAGAGAACGGACTTAAGGAGTTAAAAAAACATTGCACTAAAGTTATAGTCGGAGGAGACAGTTTCGGAGGAAACCTTGCATTAATGTTGGCGGCAAAGCATGATGTTGACGGGGTTATTTCTATGGGTACACCGATATATAATAAAAAAAAGATTATTGCAAAGATATATTTTATAGTTAATTATTTTATCTTTAACTACAAAAAAAAATGGTATCATAAGGAACTGGATAGAGAAATAATAAAACATAGGATAACCTATCCTGTTGTTCCTCTAAGCAAATTGCTTGATTTGGTAAAAGGCATAAAATTATGTAAAAGATTGCTTCCAAAAGTTGTTGCACCAGTATTGATAATGCAATCTACTGCAGACTTTGGTGTCGATGAAAAGAGTGTTGGGTATATATTTAGGAATGTTAATTCAAAAAAAAGGAAAATATATTGGGTAAAAGATGCGTATCATGTATTTATCATAGATCACGATAGAGAGAGAAGTTTCAAAGTAATTTGTGATTTTATCCAAAGCATTTGAAAAAAATTTAAAATAAGGTATAAGATGAAAATTACAATCATAGACTGCTACACAGACGAGCCTGCAGGATTAGGAGTAATTCCATACATTGGTACTTATCCTAGATACATAGCTGGAAGCATAATTGAATCAGGAAACAAAGCAGTATATTTGACGATAGATGACCTAAGGGCATTCTTTTCAGAAAAATATAAAGGGATGAGCAAAGTTGATATAAACAAAAAAAACTTTTCCTTTATGAAAACAGATATCAAGGTAAGAAACTTATCTAAGAATTATGATAACATAGAGAATATACTTAAAAGTTCAGACTTGTTCATAATCGTATGCGGAGTTCATACTCCTGGAAAATATTTGTCGGCTTTGCCAGGCACATTGAAAGAAGCAGGTGATATTGTCAAGAAGATATCAAACATCAATCTAAACCCAAAAATACTTGCTGGTCCAGCATCAAAATCAGGAACAGGGTTGTTTGGAGGAAAGATGGCTACTGAGATTAAAAAAGGGGTATTTAATTTTATTGTGCCAGATATTGAGATAAAGTTGAAAGAATTGTTAAAAACTAATTTCTCTGAAATTCAAGAAATAAGCTATACATACGATAAGATAAAAAAGATAAGTGTGTTGGGTGCTGATATTGTCAATCAATATCCTTGTGCAAATTCTAAAGGATTTCTGATAGCAGAGATAGAGACTGCAAAAGGCTGCTCAAGAAAAACAGGGTGCAGCTTCTGCACAGAACCTTTAAAGCAAAAGATAGAGAACAGAGATGTTGACGACATAATAGAAGAGATTAAAGCATTGAGCAGACAAGGCATAAATAATTTCAGGATAGGAAAGCAATCTGACTTGTTCTCATATCCTCAACTAGATAAACTATTGAAGAACGCAAGCAAATATTCAGAAATATTGCATATAGATAACATAAATCCTGCAAATGTTACAGAAGATAAAGTAAAGCTTGTAACAAGATATTGTACAGAAGGCAACATAGCTGCAATGGGTCAAGAGTCGTTTGATTCTGTGGTTATCAAGGCTAACAATCTGAATTCAGATCCTGAAACTACCTGCTGTGCAGTGAAGATCATGAACAAATATGGTGCAGAAAGAGGGAAAAATGGGATGCCTAAATTCCTTCCTGGGATTAACATCTTGTTTGGATTGGAAAGAGAAAGCAAAGCAACACACGAAAAAAATATGTGTTGGCTTAAGAAAATGCTTGATGAAAATCTGTTGATCAGAAGGATAAACATAAGACAGGTTGTTGTTTTTCCTGGCACGCCTTTGTTCAATAGCGTTAAGAACAAGTATATCAAGAAGAACAAGAAATACTATTGGAAATGGAGAAATGAGATAAGGCAAGAGATTGATTGGCCTATGCTAAAGAAATTGGTGCCAGAAGGAACAATATTAAGAAATCTAAGAACAGAGATATATGACGGAAAAACAACATTTGCAAGACAAGTTGGTACTTATCCTCTTGTCGTTGGAATATCTGGTAGATTAGAGCTAGATAAGTTTATCGACGTAAAAGTCACCGGACATATGTTAAGAAGTATTATTGGAGAAAAGATAAGTTAAATATAAGAAATAAGAAAAATACCTACCACTCCAGCTCTTCTAGATCTGATGTTATTTGGTCTATATCTGTACAATTCATATCTTCCTTTATTATATTATCTATGTGGGTGTCTTCAGTATACTCTTTCTGCTTTCCCTTATCTTTATTGTCTTTATCTGTTTCTGTTTGACTCATACATCCGCATAGCATAAGGATAATAATCAATGCGATAAATCTTTTCATTGTTGTATTGTTATTTGTTTATATTTAAATAAGTTCTTATGTCTCAAAGTGTTTTGTATAAATAATAGTGAATTTCAGCAGCAAAGATTATGGGTGAGTTACAGTGAGCGAGACTTTTTCTATGGGTCTTTTCAAAGGATGCAGTTCATATAGATTTGATAACTCCGCAATTTCAAAGACTTTGCCACTCTTTCGATATTATATTTAGGCATCTTCTAAGTCTATTCTTTGAACTGGGTTGTGAATTGAATTCTTTGAGGGTATTTTTTTAATTACAAACTGGGTTTTATAACCAGTTGCTTTGCAACAATTTTCAGTTTGTAATCTTAAAAATTCCGATTGCGTAGCAAAAAATCTAGCGTATATCCTGTAGTTTGCTACGAAGGGTAGTTAGATTTTAGGAATTTTTATTGATTTAAGCCATTCAGGTCATTTCGATTCATATTATCAAGAAATAAATTGTTGTAAAGACTTCACTTATTTTGCATATAAAATCAGCAACGAAACATATTGATGTTGCGTATAAGTATTTAACACTAAATGATGATAGTACAAATTAATATGCTGAAGATAGCAAACTTATTTAATTAATTTCTTTAATTCATCAAACTATGCTGGATTCTAGATTTATTGTTTTTTGATATACGATATTTCTGCCAGCATACATATTTAATACTTTCTGGACAGTATTTTTCAAAGGAAACATTTATAAATAAATTACTTTTCCTGCTGTTAAACCAATGAAACAATGAAGGCTTAACAAGCCTGAGCGAGGTAAAATAATTCTTTTTTTACCTAGCACAAAAACCTTGGAGGTATGTAAAAATGGTAGGTACGCAAGTTTCAAAAGAAATGATTGATAAAGTATATGAAGCAGTCGAGATAGCTAAAGCGACTGGAAAGATAAAGAAAGGTACAAATGAAGTAACAAAGACAATTGAGAGAGGTACAGCTAAACTGGTTGCTGTTGCAAAAGATGTAAATCCTCCTGAAATTGTTATGCATCTTCCTTTACTTGGCGAAGATAAAGGCATCCCTGTTGTTGAAGTTTCGACAAGAGACGAGTTAGGAGCTGCTGCAGGTATAGATGTTCCGACAGTGGCTGTTGCTATAACAGAAGAGGGAGATTCTAAAAAAGTTCTTAAAGAGATATATGCTGAAGTTCAGCCTGAACCAAAACCAGAAAAGTCTGAGTCTAAAGAAGAATCTAAAGAAGAATCTAAAGAAGAATCTAAAGAGGAATCTAAAGAAGAACCTAAAGAGGACTCTAAAGAAGAACCTAAAGAGGAATCTAAAGAAGAATCTAAAGAAGAATCTAAAGAAGAATCTAAAGAAGAATCTAAAGAAGAATCTA
>CAYSVS010000054.1:0-3376 GCA_964434475.1 uncultured Methanosarcinales archaeon | reverse complement strand
AAGAAGAACCTAAAGAGGAATCTAAAGAAGAATCAGAAAAAAAGAGTGAATAAAAATGGCAGTTAAAAAACTTGGCAAGGATAAAAAGAAAGGTAAACAGGAAGATAAGGGAAAAGGAGCATATTTCAGTTTTGCTGTTCCTGCAAATGTTGAAGAGGTTATCGGCAGAACTGGAACAAGAGGAGAAGCTGTCCAGGTAAGATGCAAGGTTCTTGCAGGCAGGGATCAGGACAAGATATTAAGACGAAATGTTAAAGGTCCGGTAAGGAAAGGAGACATACTTATGTTAAGGGAGACTGAGATTGAAGCTAAGCCTTTGACAAGAAAAGGCAGAGGCAAATAGGTGAATAAAAATGGTTAAATGTGCTTTTTGCGGTGAACAGATTCCTAAAGGAACAGGCAAGATAATTGTCATGAACGATGGCAAACAAGTGAACATGTGTTCAATGAAATGCGAAAAAAATATGTTTAAGCTTAAGCGAAAACCTATTGAGACAAGATGGAGTTTACGCAGACAGAAAAAATAAGGTGGATGGAACATGATAGAAAGAACACTTGTATTGATTAAACCGGATGGTGTACAAAGAGGAATTATGGGAAGGATTATCCAAAGGTTTGAAGATGCTGGTTTTAAGGTAGTTGGAGCTAAGATGGTCTGGATTGATGAAGAGTTTGGAAAGAGACATTATTTTGATGTTGCTGAAAGAAGAGGAGAAAAAGTATTGAAATCATTGCTGGGATATATGACTTTAGGGCCTGTTGTGGCTTTATGTATTGAAGGCGTAAATGCAGTAGAGAATGTAAGGAAAATCGTTGGTGGAACAGAGCCGAAGACAGCACCGCCTGGAACTATAAGGGGAGACTTTGCTCATGTCAGCTTTTCATATGCAGATAAAAAAGAGCTTCCTGTAAAGAACCTGATACACGCATCAGGAAAGCCTGAAGAGGCTGAAAAAGAGATATCCTTGTGGTTTGAGAAAGAAGAACTTCACAGCTATACAACAGTGCATGATTTACATATATTAAATTGACGGAGGTTACAAAATGGGAGAAAAGATGGTTGATAAAGTTACAAGACTTATGAAGAATCCTACTAATATAAGAAATATCGCTATATGTGCGCATATTGATCATGGAAAAACAACATTTTCAGATAATCTGCTTGCAGGTGCGGGAATGATGTCAGAAGAACTTGCAGGAAAAGCATGTGTGATGGATTTCCACGAAGATGAACAGGAAAGAGGTATAACTATAGATTCTGCTAGTGTTTCTATGGTGCATACTTTTGACAATGAGGAATGGTTGATTAACCTTATAGACACTCCGGGTCACGTTGATTTTGGCGGAGATGTAACAAGAGCAATGAGGGCTGTTGATGGTGCTATCGTATTATGTTGTGCTTCTGAAGGTATCATGCCTCAGACTGAAACAGTATTAAGACAGGCTTTAAGGGAAAGGGTAAAGCCGACATTGTTTATCAATAAAGTTGACAGGCTGATAAAAGAATTGCAGCTTACACCTGAACAGATGCAGGAAAGGTTTATCAAGATTATAACTAATGTAAACAAATTGATAAAAAGGATAGCTGAAGAAGAATACGGAGAAAAGTGGCAGACGAATGTACAGGGAGGAAGCGTAGCTTTTGGTTCAGCATTCCATAATTGGGCTTTGAGCATACCTTTTATGCAGAAGCACGGACTAACTTTTAAGGATGTAATAGATGCATACAGCACAAATGATACAGATAAAGTAAAAGAGCTGGCTAAAAAAGCACCTATACATCAGGTTGTACTTAACATGGTTATAAGGCATTTGCCTGACCCTGTTAAATCTCAGAAATACCGGATTCCTAAGATCTGGAGAGGAGATGCTGAAAGTGAGGATGGAAAATCCTTGGCAGCATGCAATCCTAATGGACCTCTTTATTTTGTGATCACAAAGATTGTTGTGGATCCCCAGGCTGGTGAGATCAGTGCAGGAAGGCTTTATTCAGGAACTATGAAGAAAGGAATGGATGTTTATCTGAATAGAGGTAAGATTAATTCAAGGATCCAACAGGTATTCATATACAATGGTGCTAAGAAAGAGATAGTTGATAATGTACCTAGTGGAAATATTATAGGTGTTGCAGGTGTCAAATCAAGCCCTGGTGAAACCATAACAGAAGAACTTGCTGAACCTTTTGAAGCGATTACACATATATTTGATCCTGTTGTGACTAAAGCAATAGAAGCAGCAAAGCCAAGTGATTTGCCAAAATTGATAGATGTTTTGAGGATGGTCTCTAAGGAGGATCCTACTGTTAAAATAGAGATTAATGAAGAGACTGGAGAACACTTGCTTCATGGAATGGGTGAACTGCATCTTGAAGTCATAGAGAATAGGATCAAGACAGAAAAAGGTGTTGATGTCAAAACAAGTCCGCCTATTGTCGTATATAGAGAAACTGTATCTAAATTATCTCAACAGGTAGAAGGTAAATCTCCTAATAAACATAATAAGTTTTATTTTGTTGTGGAACCTTTAGAGCCTGAGATCTACAAAGGCATAAAAGAAGGAAAAGTTCCTTCTGGAAGAGTAAAGAAGAAAGATATAGAATTAAGAGATGCTTTAGTATCTTTAGGTATGAACTCAAAACTGGCTCCTAAAGTAAAGGATATCTTTGAAGGCAATATGTTTATCGACGAGACAAAAGGTCAGGTTCATCTTCAGGAAGTTATTGAGATGATTTTGGATATGTTTGAGGATGTCATGAAAGCTGGTCCTTTAGCAAGAGAACCATGTCTTGGTGTAAAGATTATGCTTAAAGATATGAAATTGCATGAAGATACTATACACAGAGGACCTGCACAGGTATATCCTGCAGTCAGGGAAGGTATAAGAGAAGCGATGAGAACAGCAGCTCCTGTACTTTTTGAACCTTTACAAGTTAATCTTATAGAGGGACCTGTTGAATATATGGGAGATATATCTAAACTGGTCAGCAATAAGAGAGGACAGCTTCTTGATATGAAACAAGAAGGTGCTATGGTAACTGTTAGAGCTAAACTGCCTGTAGGCGAGATGTTTGGCTGGAGTAGTGAGTTAAGGAGTGCAACAGGCGGAAGAGGCACAAGTTCATTGGTTGATCAGGTGTTTGAAAAACTGCCTATGGAGATGCAGAATAAGATAACAGCGCAGATTAGAAGTAGAAAAGGATTGACAGAGACTCAATAGATAAAACATTAACAAAAAAACAGAAGTCAAAGGAAGCAGAAGCTTCTTAGCTTTCTGTAAAAAAAAGCAGCGGAACTAAAGTTCCTGGGTTTATGTTCAAGAAACAGTATGTGCATAGCTAATAATTCTTGAAATCATCGCATCTATATTCTCCAGTACA
>CAYSVS010000053.1:0-8886 GCA_964434475.1 uncultured Methanosarcinales archaeon | reverse complement strand
ATAAGTTAGTTAGGTGTTATTTATTTTTAAATCTAACTGAGAAGGTTGATCAATAAAAAAATAGCAATAGAAAAAAAATAAAAAAATCAAACTTTTATCTTATTATAAGCTTCTCCGAGCAATGTGTATGCTATAACTCCTCCTATGAACATGTTTACTCCGTTAGCTAGTGCTGGAGAAAAGAAGAATATAACGCTTGCAATGATGCTTGTTATTATAAAAACGACAATCGTAACAATCCAAGCAACAAAATATTCTCCATTTAGCGATTTTTTAAATATTTTATTGAACGCTAATATGTCTGAGAATCTGTTTGAGCTCAGATAATTCATTATTCCTGCTGGAAATAAATATGTTGCAATTAAAACAAGTATGCCTGCAATTATTATAAAGGGTATTATTTCTGCGACAAAAGGCATAAGTAGGGTTGCATTGTTCTGGATTGTCTGTTCTATTACCTGAAAGGATGTTTGGCCTGCAGCAACTGACTCTAATGTTTCTGCTGGTAAAATCTTTATCAATGTTTTAATCAATTCAGAGATGGATTTTCCTGCACCTATCAAAACAACCAATAGTGCAGGTATTAGATATATTATCCAAGTTATGGTTCCTAGCAATCCTTGCAGGAATAAATTGCCAAAATTTTTCCATTCAGGTAATCCTTTGATCTTTTTCTTTTTCACATTTGCACATTCTAGTATGTAGCCTAATGAGAATAGATTTATTATCGGAATTATGCTAAGCAAAATGCCTATTATTAATTTTTTTACATTAAGAAATGGTCTTTTTATAGCTTGTTCAAAATTCATAAATTTCACCTCAACTTTAATTATATTTTTATATTATTTTTAATCTTTTGCTTTATATATTTATCTATGAATTTAAAATATTGATAAGAAAATTAAAAAGAAAAAATGTTTATTTTATTTCCAAAGCCAGCCGAACAATCCTTTACTGTTTTTCTCTTTCTGGGCAAGCTCTTCCAGCCTATTTTGCTCTTGTTCCATATTTTGGATCTGTTCTTGAAGTAATTCTTTTGTGTCAGGAGTTGAATTGCTTTGGTCTTTAAGTTCTTTCAAAAGCTGTAGTTTTTCCTTGTTTGATTCTACTTCTGTTTCTAGTTCTTCTGCTGCTTTAGCATCTCCGCCTGCAAAGAATCTTGCGAATGCGCCTCTTTCTTGTATTTTCTGTTCAGCATTTATTGTTGCCTGAACTGAGTTGTTGAAGTTTCTAGCTATTTCCCTGACTTGCGTACCTATGCCGCCAACCATATCTTCCATAGCTAATAATGCATGAACAGCTGTTCTTACTTGGTTCTGGTTTTTTAGAACATTTTGCTCTTTTTCGGATTTGCCTGCTAAATTCTGTTCTAATTCCTGTTCTTTAGCTTGAACCATTGCTTTAACTTCTTCTTTATTTTGAGCTTTAACTTGTGCTTTGACTATTGCTGTTGCTTTTGTTTCTATATTTTCTTGAGCTTTGATCGGTTTAGCTTCTCCAGTTTTGATTTTTTCGTTGTCTGTTGATTTATCTAATTCTTCAAATTCTGCTTCAGAATTAGTCAAAACATTATCTTGTCTTTGTTCTTTTGAATCTCCTTGCAGTGCTATAACTGATGAGCACATAAGGCTTAATATCAAAAGTATAGTAAACATTTTTTTCATATTATCACCTACCGTATTGTTTTTTGTATTTTATTATACTTATTTGTATATTATATTATTTAAATGTATTGATTGTGTGATATTTTTAAATATTATTTTCTAATAAATAGATTACTTTAAATAAAAAATATTAAATAAAATTAAGGAAATAAGATACTAAATATCTTTAAAGAGGTGTGATTATGGATAAACTAAAGATCAATTATATTGTTGATGTTGGATTGATGATAACTTTTTTGATTGCATTTGTTACTGGTATTCTGAAATGGCCGAGTTTAAGAAGAAATTTAGGTTTTATAACGGATTGGAGATTGATTGGCAGGATGCATGATTTTTCAGGATTATTTATGGGGATTCTTGTGTTGGTGCATATTATTCTACATTTGGACTGGATTAAGGCTATGACAAAGAAATATTTCTTTTAAGATACGAATATTTATATATTGGTTGTTATTTTTTATTGATAATAATTATCGTTAATGAACAAAAATAAGCTAAAAATTATTGAAAACAAGGTTATTTATGTGATAAACAGAAGAAATACTTGTCAGCGAAAAAAGATTATTGAATATTTGCGTAGTGTAAATACACACCCTAATGCTGAGATGGTATATGAAGGCATAAAGAATGATATGCCTAATATTGGTATAGCTACAATTTATAGAAACCTTAATTTGTTGGCAAAGCAAGGCCAAATTTTGAAAATTGAAGTCAATAACGAAGCAAGATTTGATGGAGATATAAGCAATCACCAGCATTGTGTATGTGATAGATGCGGTTGTGTTCAGGATTTTTTTGACAAAGAGATATCTGATTATGCTATGATGAGAATAACAAGCGATGATTTTATTCCAACTTCAGTAATGGTATTGTTCCATGGAATATGTAAAAAATGTAGTAGAGGTGATGGAAATAGAAAATAAGATTGAACTGATTAGTCAGTTTAAATGCGATGAAATTAAGTTTAAGATAATAAATTGCAGTAGTTGTATAAAATAAGAGATTGAGACAATAGTTAATATTAAACATAAGAGATGTAAGGAGGTATAAAAAAATGAGTAAAACAGAAGAAAATTTGAAAGCTGCTTTTGCTGGCGAGAGTCAAGCAAGAAATAAATACAATTATTTTGCAAAGGTTGCAAGAAAACAAGGATATCATTATATTGCTAAAATCTTTGAGGAAACAGCGATAAATGAGATGCAGCATGCAAAGGATGAATTTAAACTGCTTAATGGTATTGGAGATACAGCTGCAAACTTAAAAGAAGCTATTGAAGGAGAAAATCATGAAACTCTAGAGATGTATCCTGAGTTTGCGAAGATAGCTGAAGAAGAAGGTAACAAAGAAGCTGCTGCTTTGTTTAGGATGATAGCCAAAGTAGAGGAGCAGCACAGGAATAGGTTCAAGAAATTACTTGATATGCTTGAAAATGGTACTTTGTACAAAAGAGAAAAACCAATAAGGTGGAAATGCAGTAAATGTGGTTATATACATATAGCAGAAGAGCCGCCTGAAGAATGTCCTAGCTGTAAGCATCCAAGCGAATATTATGAGCCTGAATGTTTTTGCTTTGCAGAAGAATGTGATGCATGTAATGGGGGTAATTAAGATGGGATGTGAAGGATGTTGTGGATGTGAACATTTAAGTGAAGAAGAGTGGAAAGAGCAGAAGAAAAAGGAAGAAGAACAATCAAAAGAAGATTGATTTTTTTTAATTTATTTTTTTAATTATTTATAAGAGATAAAAATGTCATATAATTCATCATACGGGAGTGGAAGAGCAACTTATAGCATAATAACTGGATATAATAGTAGTAGGTATAGCTTCAAAAATGAATCTTATGGTGTTTTTAGATGGGGCATAGATTGTAGTTCAGGATGGTGTGTTTCAGTAGAAAAACCTTCAAAGAGTAGTTATTATTGAATTAAAGATGAAAGTAGATATTGCAAAAATCCATAGGATATTGAAGAAAGAAGTTAAGAATTACGATGCGCCTATAGTTGATCTTATAGAAATACAGACAGATGATCCCTTTAAGGTGCTGGTAGCGACAATATTGTCTGCAAGAACAAAAGATGAAGTTACGAGTCAGGCTGCAAAAAGATTGTTTGAAAAAATTGGAAATCCTGAAGATCTGCACAAGTTAACGCAAAAACAGATAGAGAAATTGATATTTCCTGTGGGTTTTTACAAGACAAAATCAAAGCATCTTAAACAGCTTCCAAAAGTGTTGGAAAAGAATTTTAATAATAAGATTCCCAGAACAGTTGAAGAATTGGTCAAGCTTCCAGGTGTTGGAAGAAAGACAGCAAATCTTGTTGTGGCGATAGCGTTTAAGGATTATGGTGTTTGTGTTGATACTCATGTGCATAAGATAATGAACAGGTTAGGGTATGTGAAAACAACAACGCCATTACAGACAGAGATGGCTTTGAGGAAGAAATTGCCTAAAAGATATTGGAGAACATTTAACAGCATATTTGTGGCTTTTGGCCAGAATCTATGTAGGCCTGTATCTCCATATTGTAGCAGATGTCCTATAAAAAAATATTGCAATCGCGTTGGTATTAAGCAAAGTAGATGATTTATCTTGAAAATGTGGTTTGATAAATGAAAATAAGAAAATAAAAACAAAAATGACAGAAAACAGGTTAATAAAGGAAATAGAATCTTTGAAAGGATCAGATGTAAAGAAAATAGTAGACAAAAGGATAAAGCAGTTTGAAACCTTGAACAGAAAATCTAATAAAGAATGGTTTTCTGAACTTTGTTTTTGTATGTTGACAGCTAATTCAAAAGCAAAAACAGCGATAAATATCCAGAAAGATTTAGGGGCAAAAGGATTCTGCGATAGTTGCGCAGATGATATTAGGCAATGTATCATAAAGAATAAGCATAGATTTCATAACAACAAGACAAAATATATAATCGAAGCAAGAAAGAACATTGACATAAAAAATAAGATTAAAAGATTTGATGGTGAGAAACAAGCAAGAGAATGGCTTGTCGACAATATTAAAGGCATTGGTTATAAGGAAGCTTCGCATTTCTTAAGGAATGTAGGGTATAAGAATTTGGCAATACTTGACAGGCATATATTAAATATTTTGGTTGAGAATCATTTGCTTGTTGAGAAACCAAAATCATTAAATAAGAATGCTTATTTAGAGATTGAGGATAAGCTTGTTAAGATATGCTCTAAATTGAACTTAAGTCAAGCAGAGCTTGATTTTTATATGTGGTATATGAAAACAAATGAAATATTAAAATGAGGTGAATGCGATGGCAAAAGTTATTGTTTATTCAACGCCGACATGTCCATGGTGTAAGAAAATAAAGGAGTTCTTGAAAGAAAAAAATATTGAGTTTGAAGATAAGAATGTTGCAGAGGATGAAAAAGCAAGAGATGATATGGTTGAAAAGTCCGGCCAGATGGGTGTTCCTGTAATAATGATAGGAGACAAGATTATAGTAGGCTTTGATAAGGATGCGATTGAAGAAGCATTAAAGTAAGATGTACGATACAATAATAATCGGTGCAGGTATTGCAGGATTAACGGCTGCAATATATGCTTCAAGGAAAAACATGAAGTTTGAGATACTTTCTACAGATTTTGGCGGACAGTTTATGGAAAGTGGAGAGGTGTTGAACTATCCTGGAATTGTTAAGACAAATGGCGAAGGGTTTGCTTCTAAGATGGAGGAACAGATTAAGTTTAACGATGTTGATGTCAAACAAGAGACTGTCAAAGAAGTTAAGAAAAAAGACAGTACTTTTATTGTCGTCAGCGATAAAAAAGAATACGAAACTAAGACTGTGATAATCGTTTCAGGCGCACGTCCAAGAAAGCTTGGTGTTCCTGGGGAAGAGAAGTTCGCTAAAAAAGGTGTTACCTATTGCGCTGTTTGCGACGGACCTTTGTTTTCAGACAAAGAAGTTGCAGTTGTTGGTGGAGGAGCTTCTGCATTAGAGGCTGTTGATTTCATGAAAGATGTAGCAAAAAAAATATATCTTATTGTTCTTGAGGATAGATTAGGGGGGCATGAATACCTTCAGGATAATATAAAGAAAATAAAAAATCTAGAGATCATCTATAATGCAGAGACAAAAGAGATTTTAGGCGATAAGTTTGTCAAAAGCTTAAAGTACCAAAAAGATGGAGAAGAATCAGAAGTTGAAGTGGAAGGAGTTATTATTGAGATAGGCAGGATACCCAATACAGAGCCTTTTGAAAATCTCGTTAAGATGGATGAACATAAGCATATCGATATAGATTGTGGGACAAGAACAGATGTGGAAGGTATCTTTGCAGCAGGTGACTGCGCTTCAAGTCATGAATATCAATACGTGATTGCAGCAGGACAAGGCTGTATGGCATTGCTTAAGGCTGCTAGATATTTGGCAGGCAGAAAAGGCAAATGAGACTGTAAGAGGTGTTTGAGATGGTTAAGATAGCTTTTTTTGATATAAAAGATTGGGAAAAAGATTATCTGTCAAAAAAACTTAAGAACCATACTTTAAAATTCTTTGAAAGTAAACTTGATCACAATAATGTTTCAAAGATAAAACATTTTGATATGATATCTGTATTTATCTCTTCTTGTGTTGATAAGAATATGTTGGATAAATTGTTGAAATTAAAGTTGATTAGTACAAGATCGACTGGCTATGATCATATAGATGTTGAAGAGTGTAAAAAAAGGGATATTACAGTATGCAATGTTCCTGCATATGGTGAAAATACTGTTGCAGAGCATACTTTTGGACTTATACTTGCTTTATCAAGGAATATACACAAAAGTCATGTTAGGACATTGAAGAATGATTTTTCTATAAAAGGTTTGACTGGGTTTGATCTTAAGGACAAGACTATAGGCATTATTGGAGGAGGTCACATAGGACTTCATGTAGCAAGGATAGCAAGAGCATTTGGGATGCATGTAAGGGTTTTTGATATAAACAGGGATGATTTTTTGGCAGAAGTTATAAACTTCAAATATCTTGATCTTGACGAACTTCTTAAGGTTTCAGATATAATAACTCTACATGTTCCATATAATAAACATACGCATCATATGATAAATAAAGCAAACCTGAAAAAGATGAAGAAAAAACCTTTGTTGATAAACACTTCAAGAGGAGGTGTTGTTGATACTGATGCCTTGTATTGGGCTTTAAAAAATAATATACTTGGAGGAGCAGGACTAGATGTTATTGAAGGTGAAGAACTTATCAAAGAAGAGCATCAGCTTTTGAAAACCAAGAAAAATCCGAAGAAATGGAAGGCTATAGTAAGGGATCAAAAGTTGTTCAAGATGGAAAATGTAGTGTTTACTCCTCATAATGCTTTTAATTCAAAGGAAGCTTTAGTAAGGATATTGGATACTACAATTAAGAACATTAAGGCAAAACTTAAAGGTAAAAAAATAATGTCTTTGAGATAAAAGGTGAATTAAATGAAAAGAAATATAGGAAAAAACGATAAGATTATAAGATGGGTCTTGGCGATAATTTTTGCGTATTTAGGATATGTATATAATGCTTGGTGGTATCTGCTGACTTTAATATTGGTTTTTACTGCTGTTAGTGGTTTTTGTTTAGCATACGCTTTGATGGGCATAAATACTTGTAGAATTAAATGACTAGGAGGTAATAATCATGGCAAAAAAAGATGGAATATATAAATGTGAAGTATGTGGAAATGTTGTTGAAGTTATAGAGGCGCATGAAGGAACATTGGTTTGCTGCGGCAAAGATATGATATTGCAGGAAGCGAAAACTGAGGATGAAGGCACAGAAAAGCATAAGCCTGTTGTTGAAATAGATGGTAATAAGATTAATGTAAAAGTTGGTTCAACACCGCATCCTATGGATGATAAGCATTTTATAGAGCTTATCGAGATAATGGGTGGAGATGAAGTTATAGCGAGCAAAAGACTATATCCTGGAGACAAACCAGAAGTATTATTTGAACTAGAAAATCCAGAAGGCGTCAAGGCAAGAGCTTACTGTAATGTTCATGGATTGTGGCAGGATTAGGTTTTTTGTTTTTTAATTTTTGATGTGATTGTATGAAGATAGGATATCCTTGTATAAATAGAAGTATTGGCTGTACTGCTAATAGGACGTTTAGGTTAAGGAATTATTCAGAGGGATTGTTGATTGAAAAGGTTAGCAATAATCTAGATTGCTTATTTAAAATCCTTCGGTGGAACCTATCAAAAGGATTGATGTTTTTTAGGATTTCTTCTGATTTGATTCCTTTTGCTTCTCATCCTGTATGTAAGTTCGATTGGGTTAAACATTTTGATAGAAGATTCAAGGAGATTGGTAGATTTATTCTGAATAATAAAATAAGGATAAGTATGCATCCTGACCAGTTTGTATTGATAAATGCGTTGAAAAAAGATATAGTCAAGAGGAGTATTTCTGAATTAAAATATCATTGTCAGGTTCTAGATGCTATGGGTCTTGATTCCAGTGCAAAAGTTCAGATACATATAGGGGGAGTATATGGCGATAAAGAAAAATCCAAAGAGAGGTTTGTTAAAGAATACAAGAAGCTTCCTTATCTGATCAAGAAAAGGTTGGCTATAGAGAATGACCATTATATGTATAGCTTAAAAGATTGTCTTGATATAAATGAAAAGACAAAAATTCCTATCATTTTCGATAATTTTCATCATTTTTGTTATAATAATGGAGAAAGCTATTCTGAAGCTGTATCTTTAGCAGATTCAACATGGAGAAGAAAGGACGGATTATTGATGACAGATTATAGCAGCCAGAAAAAAAGAGAAAGAAAAGGTAAGCATGCAGAGCATATTAATATACGTGATTTTAAAAAATATGTTCAAGAAACAAAAAAATATGATTTTGATATTATGCTTGAGATAAAGGATAAAGAAAAAAGCGCATTGAAGGCTGTTAAGGTTTTAGATGATTTAAAATTACTTTTTTGATTACAAACAGCTTTTTACATTTCTGTTGTTCTGTAACTGTTTATGGTTAATAATTGTAAATATTTATATTTACAACATCAAAGTTAGGTTTATCAAATATTTTTTGTCTTAAATATTCCTATTTCTAAGCAACAAATCAGGTGTATACTCTGTAGTTTGCTGTGGTTGGATAGTCAGATATTAGAAATTTTTGTTGATTCTGTAGAGAACTTTGCATAATTGCTGTTTAGCTTAGCTTTTTAGATTAATTGCACATT
>CAYSVS010000052.1:0-8907 GCA_964434475.1 uncultured Methanosarcinales archaeon | reverse complement strand
ATAGATTATACTCAATAATATTATTCATGATATTTTTATTTCAGAACCAATTAAAAAATAAAAAAAAATAAAAGATAAGAAAAACCTTATCTTTCAGCTAAAGCATAGATTGCTTTAAATGATACAACGATTGCCGCAGGTGCAACAAAAACAACGATGTAGCTCAAGATTGCTTGTAGATGAGCACCTAGACCAGGAATTGCTGTTAAATTAGCAGATCCTGCAATCATCAATGCTACTGCAGCAACCAAGAATTCGATTGTTTCTTTTGCTGTAACATTTAAGAAACCGACAACCAAACCTAAGATTACTAAGATTAAAGTTGTTGTTTCTACTGGCAAGAAATCTTTGATCATACCAGCTAATAAAGCTAGCAAAATACCTGCCAGAAATGCATAATGACCTATTTTTTTGTCCATCAGCATCAACCTCCTTGGTATTAATACAGATGCTTTTGTAAACTTATTTTATAAACTTTCGTTACTATTTTTGAGTGGGACGACGTTTTACATAGAATCTAATACAGAATGTGCAGAAATTGAATTTTGATATTTTTGAATTTTTTTCCAGTTATTGCTGAATTTTCTCTCAAACTTGATTCTAAGGTAATTTGTCTCATTATTGCTTACTCTTGCAAGCTTGTCTACAGCAACCAATCCGTAAGGATAACCTATGAATGCAGGATCTTTTGCATTGTCCGAAATGTTTGATAATATATTATTGATGTCAAAATCTATTATATTATGTATTTCAAACCTGAACACAAAATCCGAGTCTTTATCCAGTTTAACCGCAAATATGTTTGCTCTATGCTTAGGATAATTAACTTCAGCAATTTTATAATACCAACTATTTTGATCATCTTCTTGTGTAATATTGTTCAATAACCCTAATAGGTTGTTTCCTTTTTCAGTAAATATTGTAGATGTCTTGGCTAATCCAGAAATTATTATCCCTTTTTCTTTTGCGATAGAATAAATATTATCCATTATTTTTGATTCGTCAGTATAGCACGCTTCTAGTGTTCCGTCCTTGATTATTATGTCTCCTCTTTCCAATCCCTCCATAACTTCAACACAAACCTTATGCTCTGCAAACCTTCTTATTATCTGCGGAACTATAGATATGTTTGCTCTAAATATTCCTTGCTTTATTGTATTATCCATTGAATTGAAACTTATTTCGTCTATTATTTTGCTGCCTTTTACCTGAAATATTTTAGTGTTGTAGTATATCTCCTTATCTTTAATTTTTGAATAAGCAAAGCAATAGAATTCATTCTCTATTTTTTTTATTTTTTTATTGCTATAGAATACACAGGCTGCAATCCTTATAAAATGTAGCGAGAAATTTGCAGCTTTTAATATTTCTGCATTTCCGCCGTCAATAAAAGCTATCTTTCTCTTGTTTTCTTTTTGTTCTATTTTCTTGAAATTTTCTTTAGAAATATCTTTAACAACATAATTTTTGTTTGTAAACCGCGGTTTATCTTTTTCGTATTCTGCTTCTTTTTCTTCTATGTTTTTCAGTATATCTGTTATTATATTATTTATCATCATACTTTTGATAAACCTTTTCTTTTTAATTATTTTCGTTATGTGGAATATGTATTGAAAATTCACAAAAAAACCCATAAAACCAAAAGTTTTTAAATAATATTCAAAATCAAAGAAAGAGATGGTAGAATTAATCATTTGTGAAAAGCCAAAAGCAGCTCAAAAAGTAGCAGCAGCATTAGCTGATGGAAAACCTATAAAAGAAAATATAAAGGGCGTACCTTATTACAAAGTAACCCATGGAAACAAAGATATTATTGTAGGATGTGCAGTTGGTCATCTTTATGGATTAAAGCAAAAGGAATCAGTAAAATGGCGGCTTCCTGTTTTTGATATTGAATGGCGCCCTACTTTTGAGGTAAGCAAAACAAGCGCTTTTTCTAAAAAATATTTGAATGCATTGAAGAAATTGTGTAAGGAAGCAAAAGAATTTACTGTTGCGACTGATTATGACATTGAAGGAGAAGTCATAGGTCTTAATGTTGTAAGATATGTGTGCAAAAAAAAAGATGCAAACAGAATGAAGTTTTCAACATTGACCAAGCCGGATCTGATAAAAGCTTATGAAAATAAATCAACTCATCTTGATTGGGGTCAGGCAAAAGCAGGAGAGACAAGACATAAACTCGACTGGTTTTATGGCATCAACACTTCAAGAGCATTGACAAATGCTATACGAAGCACAGGTATGTTCAAGATAATGTCTACAGGAAGGGTGCAGGGTCCTGCTTTGAAATTAGTGGTTGATAAAGAAAAAGTTATACAGGCTTTTAACCCAAAACCTTATTGGCAGATAGAGATAGTGGGCAATATAAAGACATCTGCAGTGATAGCTTGGCACAAAACAGATAAATTTTGGGAAAAAGAAAAAGCAGATACATCTTATAAAAATGTAAAAAACGAGAAAAAAGCTGTTGTTATAGATATCAAGACATCAGAGACAAAACAACAGCCTCCATTTCCTTTTGATCTGACAAGTATGCAGATAGAGGCTCATAAATGTTTAGGTATAAGTCCTAAAGAAACTTTAGCACTGGCACAAGAGTTGTATACTGGAGGATACATTTCATATCCAAGAACATCATCACAACAGTTGCCTAAAAGTATAGGATATACAAAGATATTGAAATCATTGAGCAAATTAACAAAATACACTAAAGAAGCTAGATTCCTTCTAGCTAAAAAAGAATTAAACCCTAATAATGGAAAAAAGACAGATCCTGCTCATCCTGCTATATATCCTACTGGGATAGCGCCTAAGTTTGGCAAACCAAGAGAGGAGAAACTATATGATCTTATAGTAAGAAGATTTATGGCAACTTTTGGAGACATTGCAGTAAGAGAGACTATGGCTGTTCATATTGATTGTAATAAAGAGCCTTTTGTTTCAAAAGGAACAAGGACAAAAGTAAAAGGATGGCATGAACTATATGGTAAATATGTGAGATTGAAGGAGGAAGAACTTCCTAGTATGGCAAAAGGAGATATAATAGATATAAAGAAGATAACATTGCATCAGAAAGAGACTTCTCCTCCAAAGCGCTATACTGAATCAAGCATAATAAAAGAGCTTGAAAAAAGAAACCTAGGAACAAAAGCTACCAGAGCTACTATAGTCGATACATTATTCAAAAGAGGGTATGTTAGTGGAAAGCCAATAAATGCAACTGAATTAGGCATACAGACTGAAAATACTTTAGAAAAATATTCTCCTAAGATAGTTGATGAAGCTTTGACCAAGTCATTTGAAGAGAAGATGGAAGATATTAGGAATAATAAGACTGAGCCAGATAAAGTGCTTGATACTGCAATAAAAGCAGTAAGGGACATTGTCGAAGATTTTAAGAAAAATCAGAAACAGATAGGAAATGAACTAAAACAGGCAGAATACAAGACATGGCAAAAAGAATCCTATGTAGGAAAATGTCCTAAGTGTAAAGAAGGAGAACTGCATATAAGAAAAGGCAAGTTCGGCAATTTTGTCGCATGTGATAAATATCCTGATTGTAAAACAACATTTTCTTTGCCAAATACAGGAAAATTCAAAGGTACAGATAAGATATGTGAACATTGCGGCTACCCTATATTAAAGGTAATAAGAGGAAGAAGGACGCAAAACTTTTGTTTGAATCCTAACTGTTCTGGAAAAAAGATACAGGATAAAGCATTGGCAAAAGAGGCAAAAGAGATAATGTCTGGAAAAGTTGAAAAAGAATGCCCTAAATGCAAAGAAGGTCATCTTGTGCTAAGGCAAAGTATATACGGCAAATTCTATGGTTGCAGTAAATATCCTAAATGTCGATATGTAGAAAAATTAGGTGACGGTCCTCTTAAAGAGGATTTTAACAAGAAGAAAAAACCAAAACACAAATTATCTGAAAAATGAAAATATACCGGTTAAACTTCTCAAGCTTTTGGTTCTGGCTTGCAGTAATTCTTTTCATAGGTTTTTTTGGTTTTCTGGCATTTTTCAGGATGCTGCTTTGGTTTTTTATATTTGTGTTCATAATAATACCCTTGTCTGTATATTTTTTGTTTAGGTTTTTGTTATGGAAAAATAAAGATGCTTTCCATGACAATATAAAAAAACACAAACCCATAGACGACAATGTAATAGATATAACTGCGAAAAAGAAATAATCTGTTCTTCTTTACAATAATTACTGTAAATTATCCTATACAAAAGATAAACACGGGGTATGCGATATGGTCAAAACTATTATATAATAAAAACAAAAGACATAGATATTGGTAAATGCTTTTGGAACCATCAAGAGTTGTCAATATTCAAGTTAGAAGATGGATTGGAAAAGAAAATAGTTTTGTATGGACGGAATCACAGCGAGTTCTACTAAACTGTTTTTATTTTTGAAAAAGACTGAAAAAATTTTCCACTATATTCTCCTGATTATACTTTTACAAGGATTATGGAGCTTCCAGGTTGTAAAGATATCTGCAGAGAAGAATCAGATGATTTATGTCCTGTTGAATTTTTTGTTCCGATTTACAGGAAAGTTGAGTTTAAGGATGATGACCGAAAAAACATTGGTTGTTGGATAAAGAATGATGGCTGCTTTGATAAACTGCATAAGAAGAGAGGTCATGTTGTAGACCCTATACATTACTGTAAGTTTGATTTTGTAGCAGGAGGTATATATGTGATTCTTATCGGAAGATACAATTTAAGGATATGTCAAAACCAGATAAAGGCATAATAAAAAGGGAACATAGATTAGGTTATTTACAGCTACCTTTTGGTATGAACCTTAAACAGGAATTCGATATATCTGATTGGCATCCTGGCCATGATTGAATCAATATTTACCATACTAAGAATTTCAATTTAGATGGAAGCAAAATAGATTTCAATGAAGATTAATCTTGTTAACCTTATCTTTGATAAAATCTTCTTTGATTATAGCTTTAACTAAACTTTTCACATCAATATATTTTCTTTTTACTTTAGCATAAATTGTATAATCCTTAAGCATTATCTCAGAGTGTTTGTCTATAAAATTAAAAACATTCTTATTGTCAGAATAAACTTTAGGACCTTGATGTTTTTTGTATTTTGGCAGTTTATTTGGCCATATCAAAAACCAGATTACAGCATCTTTTCCTTCTTCCCAATCAAAGCCATTATCAAACACATTGAATTCATTCAATTCTATTTGTTTCTTGATAAGATTCATCACTCTTAATATTTTTGTGCCGACAACATCTCTTTTGCCTTCCAAAGGTTTTACCTTCAGGATTATAGTTTCATATCCTCCTTCTTTAGCCTCTTTCTTTATCTCTTTGACATCAAACCTCTTTTTTTCAAAAAAGCTTTTGTCAGGACTGTCTAAAAATAATTTTGCTAATAATATCATCTTACTGAATTTTTCTGTATTCAAAGCAGCTGCTGCATTCCTGTCTTTCTGAACAGGATCGATGATAATCAAAGGTCCATGCGTTTTGCTTGAATTTAATATGTTTAAAGCATCATTTCTTTTAAAGTGATGTTCTATATCTATAACTTGTTTTGGTTTCCACTTGCTTATAGCTTTTAACATTTGTAAGAATCCGCCATACTTAATAATTAAAATTTCTAAGATATATCCTGAAAAACCCTGAATATAGCTTTCTGCTCCGTAAACATAGTTCGCTTTACAGAATAATTTAGCTAGCCTAACTTCATCATTAAGTTTTTTGATATTCTTGTTTACCCAATCGACATGAAAAGGACTCATATCAGTAACATTAACAATATTCTTTACATGCTTTATGTCCAATACTGGTACAATCTCGAAATCCATTCCCTTATGTTTGAACTGGAAATAATCTCTTGAGCCATGCACTCTTGTTGGCTTATGCTTAATCAAAACTTTTTCTAACATCTCGCTTAGACTTTTTTTCTTATACATTAAGTCAAACTTAACGAATATATCGCAGTCAAAATTATTTAGATGTGTGTTTTTGCCCAAACTTCCGCCTAGCATAGCTTTAGCTTTTATCTCTTGTTTAGCTAGTTCAGAGTTTATTCTTTTGACTATTTCATTCGCTTTTTTTTCTGCATCATTCTTGGGTAAGTTTTTTTTCAATACTTTATTCAACAATTCCATATTAAAAACATATTATCTAATATATATAAAATGTTTGCTATTTCGGCTCTGTAGAAACAGTCTTGCCCATTGCAGCTCATATACATAAGTTTAGGTAGTGTCCTGAGCTGAAAAGTATTGTTTTACAACTTGACATATTTTATTTGGTTAAATTCACATTTTCTTTAGAGCCGATATTACAGATAACTTTATATACTAGATTATTGATGATTAAATTAAAAAGAGGTTATAATGTTGACAGATCCTATTTTGAGTTTAACTTATTTTGCTATTGTATTACTGATAGGTTTAGTATGTTCTGTAATAGCTAATCAACTGAAGATTCCTAATGTGTTTTTATTGCTGTTGTCAGGTATAGCTTTAAATAATATTTATTATAAAGGAGCACCTTTGATACAGTTTCCTGTAGCTTTCACTACGAGCATATCTATACTAGCGTTGGTTATGATAGTTTTTGATTCAAGTTCAAGGTTAAGTTTCAAGGAAGTTGATACTTTTTCTACAAACGCATTGCAGTTGACAGGAATATTTTTGGTGCTTACGCTTATATTTATGACCTTTGCAACATACCTTTTTTTTCCTTCTTCACCTATATTATATGCTTTATTGTTCGCTGCATTGATGGCAGGAACTGCTCCTGATGTTGTAATGAGCATGGTAGAGGATACGACAAATAAGATTATAGAATTATTGAAGCTAGAATCTATCATAAATACACCTATAATTGTATTGCTGCCTTTTATAATCATAGATTTCATAAATACTGTACAGTCGCAGAAGATTTTTGATGTCGCTATCGAATATTTTCAGCCTTTTCTGCTTCAGATATTTACAGGTGCAGGCGTTGGTTTGATAATCGCGATTGTTGTTTTTAAGGTTATGAGGAGATATTATTCAGAAAAGTTATCACCTTTGGCTGTTATCTCTACTGCTCTAGTATCTTATATCCTTGCAGAGAATTTAGGAGGTAATGGAGTATTGAGTGTAACTGTTGCAGGCATAATATTTGCAAACGTAACTATAAAGCAGAAGATAGCGTTATTGGAATTTTCTAAGTTATTTTCTATTATACTGGAGATATTAGTTTTTGTATTTGTTGGATTGCTTATAACTATTCCAAGGGATCCTATGTTTTTAATGAAATCAATATTGTTGTTCCTTGTCTATATATTGGTCAGGTTTTTATCAGTGCAATTATCATTTAATCCAAAAGAGGCAAATTTCAAGGAACGTATCTTCATGACGCTTAATATGCCCAAAGGGATAGCGACAGCGGTTGTTGCAGCTTTGTTGATAAATATGGCTATTCCTGGGCTTAAACCATTACTTGATCTTACATTATTGTTTATGCTTTATAGTATCTTGCTTTCTACTGTAGTCATCAAATTTTCTAAATATTTTTTAAGGACTAACATAATAAAATGATAAAAATAGGACCTGCCGGGATAGGCGGCGCAAAAGAAGCTAAAGATAATATTAAGCATTATCGAAAGAGTGGACTGAAAGCAGTAGAGATAGCATTTACTTATGGTGTCTATCTCAAAAAAAAGGATGCCCTGCGAATAGGAGAATTTGCAAAAGTTAAGGATGTTGATCTAAGCATACATGCTCCTTATTATATCAATTTAGATAGTGATGATAAGAAGAAGATTGAAGCCAGTAAAAAAAGGATATTGAAATGCTGTGAGACAGGTAATATTTTAGGTGCAAAGTATATTGTATTTCATGCTGCTTTTTACGGCAAATCAAGTCCAGAAAAATGCTATGAACAGGTAAAGAAAGAGATAATCGATATGCAAAAAGTCATAAAAGAAAAAAATTGGAGAGTAAAGCTTGCACCAGAGACTACAGGCAAAAGATCTCAATTTGGCTCCTTGGATGAACTTCTTAAACTTGCAAAAGAAACTAAATGCCATTTCACTATTGACTTTGCTCACATAAAAGCAAGGAATAACGGTAAGATAGATTATGATGATGTGATGAAAAAACTGAGAAGTTTCGGAAAGCACATCCATGCACATTTTTCAGGAATAGAGTATACTGAGAAAGGTGAAAGAAGACATCTTATAACTGATACAAAAGAGATTAAAGAACTGTTGAAATATATAAAAAAATATAAGCTCGACATAACATTGATAAACGAGTCTCCTAATCCTGTAGGAGATGCGATAAAGACAATAAAACTTCTTAAGTAAACTCTTAAAGTGGATTATATTATCAAATTTGTAATAAAATAACTGATGATAGAGAATATTATCCCTGAAAATATTCCATATATAATCTTTTTCTTATTTTGATTTAGATAGTATGCCGCAAATATCATGAATATCCAGATTATGCTCACCATTGTTGTAAATAGAAATTCTTTATAATAATAAGATGTGAATATAACCAAAACAAAAGCCCTTGCTATGTATTTATTTGATTCTTTGAATATCATTGAAAACATATAAATTCCTATCAAGCCTATAACAAGCTGTGTTATAAAAGGAGCATATTGTCCTATTATCGCTCTAACTATTAATATAAGATAGAGTGGCAGTCCTCCTAAAGCCATAAGATCATTGGCAAATGTTTTTTTTATCATTTCTTTTTCTTCCATATTATATATGCCATATATTCCTTTATAAATAGTTTTCTGTTAATATAACTTTAATTGCCTAAATTCAGTTAAAAGAAAGGACAATTCATCCGTATGTGCATAGCTTAGATTAGAGCTTTTAAAGAATAAAATGGGTTTTGTCCAT
>CAYSVS010000051.1:0-9235 GCA_964434475.1 uncultured Methanosarcinales archaeon | reverse complement strand
ATAGAATCGATACTCTGCTTAGTTTTTTATGGGCAACAGGAATGGCTATTGGTTTGGTCTTTATTTTTTTAACTCCTGGCTATGCAACAGATTTGTTTACTTACCTATTCGGGAATATTTTACTGGTATCAAAATTTGATCTTTATATAATTCTTTTCTTAGATATAATTATACTAGCAATAGTTTATTTGATGTATAATTCATTTTTGGCGGTTACATTTGATGAAGAATATGCCGAAACAAGAAATATGCCTGTCACTTTAGTTAATATGATACTTTTTGTATTGGTAGCATTGACAATAGTGGCTACCATAAGGGTTGTTGGAATTGTTCTTATGATTGCTATATTATCAATTCCAGCTGCTACTGCTCAACTATTTCATAAGACAGTCAAGAAAATAATGCTAACTTCTTCTTTAATCACTTTGTTTGCAAGCATTTCAGGATTGTTTATTTCGTATTATTTGAATTTTGCAACAGGTCCTATAATTGTGCTGATTATTTCTGCTGTGTATTTATGCGGGATTATCATATCTAAGTTGAGTGTGCCCTATTCTAACTAATAGCTCCTGAAAAAATTGAACTTAACATAGGGTCTTTTAGAGCCTGAATTGAGACCCGAATATATCAAAAAAGCTAAACATATTATGAAGCAGAGAAAAATTCATGTAGGAACTACTAAAAATCTTAGAAAAAGATTGAATCTCTAAAATGTATTTTTTAGAAATTGATGAATAATTATTGAAAAAATTAGATAAATTAAGTAAGAAAAATAAAAGAAGAAAGGGCAAGAATTTAATCTTTTAATACTTCTAATTTCTCAACAAGTGTATCGAAAACAATCTTTTTCTTTTCTTTTGTCAAAGAGAATAACGCCTTATCGATCATAATCTTAGATATTGTAAAAATATAATTTAATTTGATAACACTATCTTTAATCGCGCCTTCTTTTTTAGTTAAAGAAATACCTTTCATAGACTTGTTGCTTGTTACACCTGCAACAATAAAGTTATCAAATTCTTCAAATAAGATTACAGCAGGCCTTGTTTTTATTTCAAAAGTATCAGCAAATTGGATTCTTGTTAAAACAACATCTCCGGGTTTAAGCATTTTTCCAAGCCTCATCTTCTTCATTGTCCCATAATTCTTTCATTTTAACTTGCTGGATCTTATGAAGAAATTCATCGTATTGATTCTTTTTTTTAATATTCTTAAAAACTTCGACCATTCTGCTGATTAATTCATTATAGGTTTGTCTAGGATATTCTCTTACATCTTTAAGAGAATTTACTAATTCTTTATCTAATTGTATTGTGGTTGCAGTCATTATATATCACCTATAGTCAATATATAATTACTTATATATAAACCTTTCGATTAAATTCTTGCCTATTCATTTTAGAGAGAATTCCCTTTTTTATTATCTATAAACTTAAATTTAATTGAACTTAACATCGGGGTCCTATTAAACTCTTTGACCCTACAACGTGGGGTCAAACTGCGTCCGCAGAGTTGTATTTAACTTCAGATAAATTTCGAGCGTAGCGAGTGTATATGTGCGTAGAATGGGGGATTTCGTTAATTCAAAAGAGCAAAGCGACACATCAAGAACAAGTAGCAAAGGGGAGTTTTTCATACTTGTTACTCTGTAGGGAAACACAACATTTATATAATTATGGTGCATTTTTGGTACATATGGTTCAAAAGAGGGGCAACTTGGAATTAGATATCATAGAATTGTTACTCCATAAAGAAGCTCATGTACGAGGGATCGCTAAAAGCTTGGATGAGTCCCACACAACGATATCTAGAAAACTAAACAACTTGGTCAAGGAAAATGTTATTGATTTTAGAAAGGAAGGAAAGAACAAGATATTTTTTTTGAAGAAAAGTTTCGTTGCTAAAAATTATGTGCTAAAAGCTGAGTCTCACAAGCTGACAAAGTTGTTAAGGAAATACCCAGAATTAAGTATCATATTTGAAGAGATATTAAAAAAAACAGATGAAGACCTCATAATTCTTTTTGGCAGTTACGCCAAAGGCATAGCAAAAAAAAGTAGTGATATTGATATTTATATTGAAACTAAAAATAGGAATGTCAAGAAAGAAGTTGAAGCTGTTAATTCAAGGATAAAAGTCAAGATTGGTTCTTTTGATACCAAATCAAATTTAATCAAGGAAATCGTGAAAAATCACATAATAATAAGGGGGGCGGAGAAATTCTATGAAAAAAAACAAGTTTTTGAGTAAGCTAAGAAAAGAAGAAAAAATAGAATTAGTTGAGCCATCTAGTGAGATATGCGATTCCTATCTTGAAAAGTCCAAGAATTGCTTGACTTCAGCAGGATTGTTGTTTAAGAATGATCTTTACGAAAATTCTGTCGGTATGTCCTATTATGCAATGTATAATTCATTGATCGCATTCCTGTTTAGAGTGGGAATAAAATCAGAGAATCATTCAGGTTCAATCCTATTATTAAAACTATTATTTGATGAAGCAGAATTATTCAAGATAATTTCTAATGCAAAAGAAGAAAGAATTGACAAGCAGTATTACGTGACTACTGAAAAAGATGACTTGACGAAAGAACCAACACAAGAATTGCTTGCTGATGCAGAAGATTTTGTACTAAAAATCAAGGTTATTATTAGTAATATTGCTGGCGAATATGCTGAAAATATGAGGGAAAAATTTAGAGGTTTATTAGATAATGGCAAGAAATAGCTTAGAATATAAAATTAACGTGAATATTTTTGCTTACAAAGTTCCTTCAAATAAGCAGATGAGACAAATATAGAACAAGTACTGAGGGAAGTTCTTTTCGTCAAATGGGAGTTCCGATAAAAACGAACAAAGTGAGCCATAAAGAACAAGAAGAGAGGGGCGAGAAAACACTATTTTTTATTATCAGTTTATTATCGATTAGTATCAATCTTTTTTGATAGTTTTTGTGTTTACAGAAGAGAAAGCTTTATAAATAACTATCAACTTACTATCAAATATTATTAATAGTATCTGATAGAAATGGAAACAGACCAACTTTTAGAGGTAATTGAAAGCGGAGAAACACAGGAAGTAGAGTTAAAGCAATCTTTCCATAGTTCGCAAGATTTCTCAAAGCTGATGAGTGGCTTTGCTAATACTCAAGGCGGTATGATTCTTGTAGGAGTAAATGCAAAGAAGACTATAATCGGCGTGAGAGAAGATGTTGATAGATTACAGCAAAAAATCTCAGCATCCGCACAAGCTGTTTCTCCTCCCCTCGTTCCAGACATCCAATTTCATACTATTGAGGGGAAGAAAGTGATTGCTGTTGTTATTCAAAAAGCAATTGACAGCACTTTTCACACATTCCAAGGGGCTATTTATGTTAAGGTCGGGAGCACTCTCAAAAAATTTGAAGGCAACCAATTAGTAGATTTTCTAAGAAGCAAACAAATTCTCTGTTTTGATGAGATTTCCAGCGATGCCACACTTGATGATTTAGATGTTGAGAAGATCAATGAGTATCTGAAAATTCGTAATCAAGAAAATTTCCTAAAACAAAATTCAGTAGAAAATTTTCTTTTGAGTTCAAAATTAGCTATGAAAAATGGCAGTTTGAAAATCAAAAATGCTACTGCATTATTTTTTGCTAAAGAACCAGAAGATTTTTCTCCACAAATTGAGATTAAACTTGCTCAGTTTGATGGAACAGAGCCAGTAAAGATTATTTCTCATCAATTAATTCAATCTGATCCTGTAAGTTCAATTGAAAAATCTCTCTCATTTGTCAAAAAGAATCTCTCCAAAAGTATACAAATAACAGACAAACCAAAAAGGCAAGAAAAATTTGAATATCCTCTTGAGGTTATTAGAGAAGCGATTGTTAATGCGGTTGCTCACAGAGATTATTTTAGCAAAGATTCCATCCAAATTTATCTTTTTAGTAATAGAATTGAAGTAACAAGCCCAGGGTCTCTGCCATCTGGTCTGCCAAAGGAATTATTTGGAACATTGTCAGTTAGAAGAAATCCAATAATTTACCGCTTGTTACGAGATTATGGTTATGTGGAAGGATTAGGTTCGGGCGTGCCACGTATGATTAACGCCATGCGTGACCATGGATTAAAAGATCCGGAATTTAGTATTTATGAGAGATTTTTCAGGATAGTTTTATTCAATGAAAAAGGAAAACAGAAGCCAATTGAAGAATATTCAGATTTAAACGAACGACAAAAGAAATGTATTGAATTTTTGAAAAAACACAAGTCAATAAAGACAAAAAAGTATGAAGAACTAAATAATACCTCTTTTGGAACAGCGATTGCTGACATAAATGAATTATTAAAATTTAAATACATCAAAAAAGTAGGCTCGTATAGAGGAGCGTATTACGTGCTTAATGAGGATAGGAAATAAAATGGAAATTGACAGTGCAGAATTAGGAGATTATGTAAAATCTACAATTGAAGGAATTGAGAAAGGTCTGAAAGAGGGATATAAACTAAAAGGCGAGATTGAGTTTGAATTAGCAATAATTAATACTAAAGAAGGAGAAGGTGGTCTCAAAATAAAAATTGTAAATGTTGGAGGAAGTTTATCAAAAGAGAATGTTTCAAAAATTAAGTTTAAGGTAGGGAAACATTATAAACCGATTATTGCTTGATATGAGGTTATAAAATAATCATGGCAGAAAAAACAATCAAAATTAATCCCGGAGTAACATTACCCGAAGTAGTCTCTTCAATAAAAAAGGGAGAATGGAAAATTCCAAGATTTCAAAGAGAATTTGTTTGGGAAAAAAGTAAAGTTATTGAACTTTTGGACAGTATGTATAAAGAATTTCCAATAGGAAGTTTTTTTCTTTGGCTACCCCCAGAAGATTATGCTCATTATTACAAAGACATTCCAGAGTTAAAGATTGAAAAAGGAAATATGAGATATTATACTCATTTTATTCTTGATGGACAACAAAGATTAACATCATTATATGCAGTTTATAGGGGTCTTGAAATAAGAGGGTTTGATTACTCAAAAATTTGTTTTGATCTTGATACTCATAAGTTTAATGTAGATTCCGAGAACAATGAAAGAAATATATCTATTCATACCGTTCTTAATGAAGACAAATTTCTTGAGGTCTATAATAAACTAACTGATGCGAGAAAGAAAAGCATCATGAGGGTTAAAGATAGACTAAAAAACTATCCATTCCCAGTTATAAGCATAGAAGACAAAAATATTGAGGAAGCTTGTAAAATTTTTGAAACGATAAATTCTGCGTAAGCAGAGTAAAGTTAGTGGTGGGCTTATTTTCAAAACAGAAATTTTTATAAAGAACTTTATCAATATTATTATATATAGTATAAAGAGGTGAAAAGAATGAAAAAAATAATCCTGTCATTTTTGATGATTTTCTTATTGTCTAATCTAGTTTATGCGCAAGCTGAATTACCAGATCCTGGAACTCTGCCAGACAGCGCATTTTATGGAATAAAAAAAGCATTTGAATCTGTTGGGAATGCTTTTACTTTCGGAGAAACAGCAAAAGCAGAGCGTGCATTGGGGCTTACTGAAAAAAGATTAGCTGAAGCAGAGGCAATGGCTGCTAAAGGAAAGCCTGAATTTGTAGATGATATATCACAAGAATATGAAAATAAAGTAAATGAAGCGAATGAAATTGCAACTTTAGCAAAAGAAGCGCAAGATAAAGAAAAATTAGCAGAGCTTGTTTCAACAGCCACTTCTCAGCATATAAGCGTTCTTGATGAAGTGCAGGAAAGAGTGCCTGAGCAGGCAAGGGAAAAAATTGCTGCTGCAAGGGAAAGGTCAATACGAGGCAACCAAGAAGCTTTGAAGGCATTAGCAAGAGAAAATCCTGAAAAAGCTGCTGAGGTCGCGATGGGAGTTGCAGAAAGCAGAGCAAACAAAGCAAAGCAAGCATCGGATGCAGGAGATGAAGAAGAAGCTACTGAAGCAGCAGAAGAATATGAGAAATATGCAAGATTTGGTGAGGAAATTTCTGCTATTGCGCAACAGGTTGGCAAAGACCCTTCAAAGGTAAATGAATTAGTTGCTAAAGCAACATCATTGCACATAACTGTTCTGGAAGATGTTCTGGAAAAAGTTCCTGAGCAAGCGAAATCCAGTATTCAAAGAGCAATAGAACAATCCCAGATGGGAAGAGACTCTGCTGTTAATGCTTTGGAAGAGAGAGGATTGCCCATTCCCGATGAAGCTAGAGGGAGACCTGCTGATGTTCCTGGTAGAGAAGAAGCGGATGCTGAAGAACTTGAACCAGAAGCTGAAGAAAGCGAGGCAGAAGTCAGAGAAGAAGCAGGCGAAGCAAGAGCAAATATAACTGGCGCATCATCAGGGACACCTGAAGGAAGACCATAAATTTTTTTTCTTTATTTCTATGTTTTATTGATTTTAGATATAAGAAAAATCCCCTCAACATCAGTTAAAGTTTTCAGAAATTTGGGTGTAATGAAATAAACCGCATAGACAATGTTAAACGTCCCGAACGAAGCGAGAGCGCAGCGTGGTCGAGTACCGCAACGAAGTGAGGAACGGAGAAGTTACTTAAAAAAGAAAACTCATTTTTTATATGCAAACAAAACCCATTCAGATAATGGAACTGAAATTTTATCATGATCTACTTTATGAGAAATGTGTTCTAATCTTTTTATTCTATATCCTTCAAAATATTTTCTTAATTCGCTTTCTGAAAAAAAATGTACTGGAAGACCTTTTTTAATAGAAAAGCCGATGTGTGAAAATCCATATATTTCTTCGGATTTAGCTCCATTAAAAATATGTTTATCTGAAGAAACTCTTATTAAAATTGGTTTCTTAGGTTTTAAAACTCTATCTAATTCAGATACTGATTTTTTCACATCTTCATTAGAAGCATATTGTAATGATTGATTTGCAATAATGAAATCCATTGAATTATTTTGGTATGGTAAATTAATTAATTTGCCAATTTTATAATCAATATCTAAACCTTGAGAATTATTTTTTGCTTCTTCAATGGCCTTTGGAGATATGTCAATTCCATGAGAGACAAAACCTTGTTCTGCTAGATATTGAGAATGTCTTCCTGTTCCACAACCTGCATCTAAGGTATGAACTAAATTGTTTTCTCTTAAAATTTCAATTATTGAAGTTAATTCTTTTGAAGGAGTATTATGGATTGCTCCGTTTGAATAAATTTCATTCCATTCAGTCATATTAGTTAGGGGTTTTATTTGATTTATATTTGTTTTCTTTATTAAGTAATTACAGATAACATCGGGCCCTGTTAGTTTCGTTCCCAGTTACGAAGTTCTGGAAACCTGAGTCCGCAGAGTCGAGAAAGAGGGCGTTTTATTAAAAGAGCGTCAGCGGTACATTAAGTAAAAGAATTAAGGGCGGGAAGAAAACTATTTTGTAAATATCTTAATTAATTCTTTTTCAACTTCTTTAATTTTAGATTCTTTAAGAGACCCTGCTTTATATAAAATTATAGATTTTTCAGCTGTAAATAAACGATTTGGTCTGATTATACTAGTTAGATTTAAATTTCCTTGTTTAAAATCATCACTAATAAGAGTAATAGAATAATCATCTATTCTTGCTTCACTTGTAATTTGAGAAAGTATTACATCATCTCCTTGTAAATTTGAGACAATTAAAGCAGGTCTCTTTTTTGATTTACTTAAATCTGAAAATGGAAAAGGTAAAACAACTATATCTCCTTTTACAAATTCTTCCATGCTTCATCATCCTCTTTGCTATTCCAATCTTTAGCTAAAACTTTTTCGCTTGCTACTGCAGTAGCCATTTTTTCATTTATTTGTTTCATAGATCTTAATTCAACATGATCTTCAAAAGCTAAAATAGCAATTTTAGTTCCTTTTTTAAATCCTTCTGCTTCTCTAATATCTTTTGGAATAGCAATCTGTCCTTTTTCAGTTATTGTTGCACTTTTAATTTCAACTAATGGCATATTGTTCACCTTTATATTCTTATAAGTAAGAAAAGTAAGAATATCTATATAAACCTTTCGGTTTTCTTCCCGCCCTATTAGACTATTAGCCAAAATCCAAATTGAAACTAACATCGGGATCCTTGTTATGCTCTCCGTCTGTTACGAAGTTCCGATGGATTTCGACCGAAAAGTTTTTTTGGGCAAAATTATATTGAGAACGGAGTTCCATAAAGTAAAAATAATTAGGGGCAAGAAGTCAAGTTCTCTTTACAACATGATAAAACATGTTTTTAGATGTGGATTTCAAGAACGGATAGTGTCTTGAAAAAATTTCAGCAAAGAAAGGTAATCTCTCCATTAGTGATTGAGTTCCTCCGGCTTTTACATTGCTAATAGGTTCAACCCTATTATTTGTTAGCTTCATAAGTACTCCAAGAAGGATATACTGGCAGTAAGTCTGAATGACATCAAATCCAAAATCTTGTAACATCTCTTCCATTTCTTTTTGAGTATATTCTTTTATATGATATTGACTAAAGGGTTTTCCATTTGAAAGAAGAGTATTATCTCCATAGGGTGTTGAAATTAAAAGGGAACCATTTTGATTCAAAACACGATAGGCTTCAGAAACAAACCTTTCTGGATGTTCAATATGCTCAATCATTTCCATACCTACAACAGAATCAAAGTAAGAATCATCAAACGGAATTTCTCCAACATTAGCGACAAGAAAATCAATGGTTCCATTATTTTTGTACCTTTCTTTGCATAATGATATAGTATCAGTATCCCTATCAATTCCGATTGCATGGGCAACTTTTCTACTAAGCATTTCTGTTCCATATCCACAACCACATGCTGTATCGAGCACAACTGCATTGGGTGTAATCAATTTGGTTGCAAGCTTATATCTTTCAAAATGTCCTAGTCTAGTAATTGAAAGTATATCTTTATCTTGCGGATCCATTCTTTCATAATGTTGCATAATTAAGAAGAAAGCTGATTGTTTTAAATATGTTTCTACTATAGAGGAAGTATGACTTCTTGCCCAATCCACTATTTTGCCCAAAAAATTGAATATAACATCGGGCCCTGTTAAATCCGCCGAGGGCGTAGCCCGAGAGTGCAACGTGCCCGAGCAACGAAGTGGCGAAGGAGTTTTTGTTGGCGAGCTTTTTTTAAGGGAGGGCGTCGTTATAGATATTAACTTATGAGTAGTAACTATACTGGAGTTGTGCAGATTTAAACTCTAGCCTTGGCTAAACCTCTAAATATTG
>CAYSVS010000050.1:0-9387 GCA_964434475.1 uncultured Methanosarcinales archaeon | reverse complement strand
ATTCTTATAAAGCAGGCACAGATGAAGTTGTTTTCTATATAGAAATAGAATAGAAAAGAAACTCGAATAATTCAATAATTAAAGATTAATAAGGATATTAAAAATTAAATAAATAAATAAATAAATAAATAATCACAAAAGAGCAAGGTACACTTAAAAATCATAGTATTATTTCAACATTCCGCGTCTCTTTATGATATGCTTTACCTTAAGCTGTATAGCTTTCTTGTCAAGATATATCTTTGTCTTCTTAAATATCATGAAACCAAAAAAAATGATAATAAGAGCAGTCAGCCCATAAAAAAAATCTTTTTTTAGTTCGTTATAAAGATTAAACTGCTTTTCAGCACCATATAAAACATCAAAATTAATCTCTGAATGAGAGGTTCCAAATTTAGAATCTAAAGGGTCAGATGTTGCTCTTATCATGAACGTTCCTTGTTCAACATTTTCAGGAAGCTTTATGTTGCTTACAAAAGATGCCTGCGTTTCAACAGCAACAGTCTCAGATTTTGAAGCGATTATGTTATTGTCCTTATCTATTATATTATATGTTAAAGTAACATCGCTTCTTTTGTCATTTGCAAGATTTATTAATTTGGTAGTAAACCAAACAGTTTCTCCTGGCTTTACTATTTCATATGTTTTTGGAACTTCAACCTCTATATCAAATGTTTTATCAGCTATAGCAAAGTTACATGACAATATTAATATGATGAACAAAATACATATATTTTTCATTTTCTTACCTTCTTTACTTCATCAAAAAAATTGTATATCTTGTTGAACAACGCATCACTAGTAGTGGATTTAGATGATAAAGCAATAACCTCTATGTCTTCTCTTGCTGCAAATTCAGATATTCTTTTTGCGAACTTTATAACTTTGTTCTCATCATTGTAGATCAATAATGTTGTCAATGCATCTATTATCAAAAATTTCCTGCCTTTGATATATTTCATATAGGCATTAATAGCTTTTCTTATATGTTCAATATCATTAGGCTTGAAATGTAGAACATCATCCTTCTTTTGATCTGATGCTACACAATCTATGAAAAACATCTTATTAAGATTAATCTTGTTTGATCTAAGAAAATGCTCTACATTGTCATGAGGCTTGTTCAAAGAAAGATAAACAACAGGTATGTTTCCTAAGGATCTCAAAGTAGACAAAATCTTCTTATCTAGTTTTTCAACAGGAGTAATTATAAGTAATGAGCTCATTTTTGCAGAATATATTTAACCCTCTTGATGAGATCATCTTTCTCAAACGGCTTTGTTATATAATCAGAAACACCAGATCTCTTTAATTCCTCCATACGTTCTATCGATACAGGAATAGCGCTTAAGAACGCATAATTTGGATCTACTTTTAGTTTCTGAAGCTTTTGGAAAACATCCCACCCTGACATATCTGGAAGCATTATATCAAGTAAAATCAGATTAAACTGCTGTTTTGCTTTGCGTACTTTGCTTAAAGCATCTTTTCCGCAGAATGCCAACTCTGTCTCAAAGCCTGCATTATCAAGCATGATCTTGACCGCTTCTGCTGTATCTTCATTATCCTCAACATACAATACCTTATTTATTTTAACCACCTCTATTTATAGGTAAAGTGAAATGAAATTCTGAACCTTTTTTCAGTTTGCTGTTAAAGCCTATCTTTCCGCCTTGTAATTCTACAAGATGTTTTGTAATTGACAACCCTAATCCTGTGCCATCATATTTCCTGTTCAATGAACTGTCAACCTGATAAAACTTTTGAAATAGTTGTTTTTTCTTTTTATAGGGCACACCTATGCCTGTATCTATTATGCTTGTCTTTATATAATTATTGAATTTTATTGATTTTATAGTTATCTTTCCTTGCGGAGTAAACTTTATGGCATTTCCTATCAGGTTGATCAATATCTCTCTTACACGTGTTTGATCTGCAACAATATTTGGAAGCTTGTCTATCTTAAACTCAAAATCAAGGTTTTTCTTGTTCAATACCTTTAAGTCATTTACAACATGCTTAATCTCTTGTTCAATACTAAGTCTGGATAAGTTTAGCTCAAACTTGCCAGCCTCTATCCTAGATATCTCGAGAATATTGTTTATCAATGATTTAAGATTCTTTACATTACGTTTTATCGCTTCAAAACTCGAATTCTGCACCTGGTTAAAATCCTGGCTAAAATCATCTATAACACCCATATGGGCAAATACTGCAGTAAGAGGAGTCTTTAACTCATGAGATACTATGTTCAAGAAATCAGATTTAGCCTTATCAAGCTCCTTGAGCTCTTCATTTGATTGTTTCAGTTTCTCATTTGTCAGTATAAACTCTTCTCTGGATTTATTCCTTTCGATAAACAATCCTATCTGTTTAGCGATAGAATCTATAAGACTTTTTTCCTCATTGTTAAATAAAGAACTCTTATTACATTTATTATTAAAACATTTTAGATAACATACTTTTATTAAACCCTTTTTTTCATCATTTACTATAATATCAGCTTCCTTGACAAATTTAGTCTTTCTAAAATTGCATGTTTTGTATTTATGACCTTCGAAATCAATAGAGCAGCCAGTTATTTCAGGATATCTCCACGCAATAGGCATTATCGAAACAACAGTATCAAGAAACTCAGGAATAGTTATGTTTTGTCTTGCAATATTATTTATCCTGTATAAACAGCTTAATTCTTTTATCCTCTCATTTAGATTTATAAGGATTTTTTCCTTTTCCTCCTCTGCAAGCTTTTTGTCAGTTATGTCATCATATATCTCAACTATATTACCAGAAGGAAGTTTGTAGATATAATTTTCACGCCAAAAAACTTTTTTGCCTTCCTTGTACATATAAATAGGATGATGCTCAGGCTTTCCTGTTATCCACACTCTTTTGAAAGAATCATATATCCCTGATCTTCTAGCGCCAGGAAAAACATACAAAACGTTCTTTCCTATAACATCATTTGCTTTTTTTCCCTCGATAATTTCAGCAGCCTTATTAAAATCCGCGATTATGAAAGATTTTCCATTATTCTTTACTTCATATACAGAAACCCCGCTTCTCATGTTATTAAAAAGTTCAACATATTGGATATCGCATAGTTCTGATTCAGTCTTTTGCCTTCTTTTTTTTGTTTTCATCATCAGATAAAAATAAAATCTCCTTTTAAATATTTAACTATTTATCATAACAATTATAGAAAAGTATTAAAATAAAAGAATAGCATTACAAGAATAAAAATGTTTAATATTAAAAAAATGAATAAAATCATCATATTCAGCTTTATACTAGTCATATTAAGTATATCTTCATATGCAGCAGTAACTCAACTTTATGGAGTTAATCTTAATATAGCTAAAACATATGTGAGCTTTACTATTCCATATAAAGGCCAGACAGATATCAACATAAACAGCAATATATCTGCAAAATTTCTTATACCTATGAATAAGGAAACATTTAACTCATCAACCATAAGGTTAAGAGATGAGAATAACAATTATGTTTCCGGAAAAATATATTATGACAACTCTACGTATACTATAATATTTGATCCTAAAAATAATATGGATAACAATAAGATATATACAGCAATAATAGGAGATGTTCTTGATCTAGAAAAAAACAATTACGATACTTATGCATGGTCTTTTACCACATGTAATGAAAAACATACAACACAGCCAGAAGAACCTATCAGTTGCATACACGCATGGACATGCAATAGCTGGGATGATTGTACACCTGAAGGAACAAAGACAAGAAGCTGTAGATACATAGGAAACTGCCAAGATCATAATGACAATCCTTTCCCTACTGAAATAACTTGTACGTATGCACAGCCTTCTGAAGAACAAAAAGATAATAATAGTAAAAGTAAAGAAAAAAATAGATTTAATAAAAATGAGGCGATTAAGAAACAGAAACATCTGTTTGATATCATCTCTGAAATGTTAAAGATAGATAATACAGAAGGAGATCTGACTGCAAAAATAACCTTGATAAACTTCGGAGTTCCAGGAAAAGCAAATGTCACGATAAATTACAAGATAAAGGACATCAATAACAATACAATAATATCACAAACAGAATACATAATTCTTGAGACACAGACAGAACTCATAAAGACGTTTGAATTACCTGACAACATAAAAGATGGAGAATATATATTATCTCTTAAGTTATTGTACGGAAACAATCAAGAAGCTGTAGCAGAGAATATGTTCAGCATCAAGAAAGTCATTACAAGAGAATTTGAAAGCAGTTACGAGTGGCTAGAGATACCTGCTGTAATTATTATGATAGTTGTATTGATTATGATGATCTTAAAAGGCATAAGGAAATTATGAATATTCCCATTGCAAAAAATCATCTTGATCCTGATTTATATTTTGAGAAGGTAGAGAAATAAAGTCTAACAGTTACTAAATTACTTTCTTCTTTTTTTCTTTTTAGAAGTATCTTTTTTTCCCAGCATGTACGAAATAACAGCAACAAACACCAAAAGAAGTATGATAAGCAGAGTATAATTCATCACAGTAACTTTCATAGGCATCTGCTTTTCAATATTTTTTACCAAAACTTCAGGTCTTGAACCGTATCTTGCACGTACATTAATATAAGGATTATCTTCTATGTCTGCATCGCTCAAGTCAGCCCTTATCTTAGCTATACCTTTTTTTCCAGGATCAATAGAAGCGATATTTTCGAGACTAAATGAAATAGGTTCTTGATCTATTAAAATATCTATAAGGTCAAGATCAACATAGGCTGTCTTGTCTCCTAAATTCTTCAATTCAACATAAAATCTCTTTAGATTCTTATTATATTCCAAATCAAGTATATCTATCTGAGATTCATCAAGATATTCTATAATGGCTATTGTCGAGATAAAAGTTTTCATCCTATCGAGATTCTGCTCTTCAGGTCCGAAAAGAACAAGGCTTGATATCTTTATATCATCATTAAGGTAATCAGTCATATCCAGTTCATATGTTATTGTCTTTATCTCTTTTGAGTCGATAAAAACAACATTCTCATCACCAATCTTAACGATAGAAGCATCATCAGCAATTATCTCATGCGATGCCTTAAAAAATCCCTTAGAAGGCTCTTTATTAAAATAAGTCACTTCTAATTGTTTTGTTGCCTTGTTATAATTTATTGAATTTATCTGTATATCTATATAATACTGAGGCAAAAAAAACATATCCAACGCTTTCTGAACAGAATTTCTGCCTTGCGCATATTTTACAAATAATTTTATATCTGTTGCATCCTTAATGAATTTAGCATTTTCAATAATATCTGTCCCTACCAATACACCAATCTCAATATCTCTTTCCTTAATAAAATCAACAATGCCGTCAGGAATATTTGATTTTCCTATAAACAATATAGGATCTTCACCATAAAAATAGCTTTTTTCTATAAAATCTCCGTTTGAAAAAAGGATTTGCTTTCTATGGCTAATATCACAATGTCTTTGAGCAAGTTCAAGATTATCCCTGTATTTATCTCTATTGTATATTATCTCAGGGTTGAACACAGATAAAGCATCTTTTACTTCCCTGTCTAATCTTCCATACAGCATTACGGCAGAATCTCTGGATTCAAGAAAACTTTTTACATCATCTATATTTCTTTTGTTTGCAAACAGAACATATGAATCTGTTGCAACAGCATAAGGTGCTACAGATATGGCGTTATAAGCATAGGCATTATCGATTATTATGAAACTTGTAAGACTTGTCCTTTGGGCAAGCTCAAAGTTAGTATCTAGAGGATCTTTGTTGCTTATTACTTCAACATCAAACCCTTTATTTTTAATCATATTGTTATAGCCTATCACATAAGGATCATCTGATTCTATCAAAATTACATCATCTATATTTCTATCAAGAATACCAAGCTGTTCAATGCCATGAAGTTCGTCTATCACAAAATCGCTGTCTGCATAATTCAATCTTGAATAAAGCATACCAGAATATACATCTATCCATTCATCAGAATTAATCAATGTTTGGAATTCTGCACTTACAAATGTAGATAGTGATAACAAGAAAATAATCGAAAATAATAAACAAACAATATACCTCTTTTTCATAAAAGAGAGAATAAACAAAATGATATTTAAAAGTTTCTAATCAATTGCATCTTAAATTTGTAAGAAAAAATAAATAAAATAAAAAATAAAAGTCTTTAACCCATTATTACATAAAAGTAATATGTTTCTGAGTTTCCTTGGCCTGCATCTATTGGAACCATAAGTTCAAAATCAGATGTTCCGCCTCTGAAATCTGTAGCTCCGCCGTCAACAACATCTGTGCCGAATGCAATATTTGTTTTTGCACCATTTGTGCCGTCATCAAAAATTCCTGATTCGAATCCTGATGCTGCAGGGTTCAATGTAACATAAGGTACACTGTCAACTGTAGCTATAGTTCCTGTGTTTGAGTAATGGCTTGTTGCGTTATCATTAGCTCCAGTAGCTCCTGCATGCCAAAGATCATCTACATCTTGAGCAGTTCCTGCCGCCAATGTTGACCAAGCAAATGCATTGTTTGTTGTTGCCAATACGCTTTCAGCGCTTGCTCCGAAATCATACAATATTGAGCTGTCCCAACCTAAAGATAGGTTTCCAGATACATTACCGTAAAAACCTGCCCATTTGTATGTTGTCTGATTTGCTTGTAGATTAACCAGACTCACGTTAGAAGCAAAAATCTCTTCGCTTCCTGCTGTGCTTGCAGCAAAAGATCCTGTTGATTTCAAATCTGTGCTTGCTCCTCCTGGTGGATCTATAGCAACTACACAAACTGCAGAAACCAAAAAAATCATTATTCCTAGGATAAATGTTTTTTTCATGTTATTACCTCCTTTTTTCTTTTTTTAATATAAACCATATTGTGGCTATGAGTATATTAATACGTATACTCATATATAAATGTTTCTGTGTTTTAGAAGTATTATTTTGAATATTTGTTAAATTCAAGAAAATAAAAGCTTTATTCACATAAAAAAGTTTAAATAATATGATATCTATTTTTAAGAACCATGTATAAAAAGGGGTTAAAAGCAACGTTCATCTTAATTTGTGTATTAATTCTAACAATATTATTTTTTATGAATATTGAACCAAGCTATCTTGGTTTTATAATAGGAATACAAGGAGAAGCTGGAAAAGTACAAGCCATAGTTATCACTCCAGACCATATAAACAACACGTGGCAAGGATTATATGGAAACCTTACAACAGAAGCAATACGAAACTATACATATGTGAATGCAACCACTAATGTGAGAACATTGAATCTAAACTTATCAAAATGTGTTGTAACTGAATTATACATAACAAACATGAGCAGTATAAATTTCTCTAAATTAGAGCCAGGTAATGTCTCGATGGTAGATGTTTTTTTAGGATTATCTTCTTCAAATAAATTTTCAGGGACAAGCGTATTCAAATATTTAAGAAATTTTACAGTGGACGACATCACCATGGAACTGCCTGCAGCAAAAACAAATGCAGAACAAGGAGATTATTATATGGGATTATTAAAACAAGAACATAATTTTGTGATTGTCACAGATATTTCTGATTTAAATAAAGCGTTTAATGGAGCTTATGCTAATTATCAGATAATGGTACCTGTTCCTTCTGGAACATCAAACCTAAAATATAATTTTTTCCTTGATCCAAGTGATAAGGATGAATGCTATTATCCTGTTCTTAATCCAGTAGATAATATTACAATATATGAAGGAGAGATAGCTGACCTTAATGTAAGCGGTTATGATCCTAACAATCTTGATCTAACATATACTTTCACAAACCCGCTTAACATCAGCTTAGAATTCAATTCAACAGGACAATGGCAGACTGATTATGATGATGAAGGAGTATATGAAGTGATAATTAGACTAACCAACTCAAAAGGCTACTATGTAGAAAGAAAAGCGATTGTGACTGTGTTGAACACAATCTATTGCGGAGATGGAGTATGTGAAGGAGGTGAAACATGCGCTTCTTGTCAACAGGATTGCGGAAGTTGTCCGCCGCCACCTCCAGCCCCATCTATATCCAGAAGAGTCAGTGCTGCTGAGGAAGAAGTTAACGAAGCGTGTGAAGTATGCAGACTAGATGTTTTTGACTTATTAGATAACGAAACACAGGAACTGGGAAGGATAATCGGGCTGGATAAAGAAATAGAAGAGCATATAAAAGAATTAAAGAGGCTTGAAGAGGAGCTCGATAGGATAAGGTCATCACAAGTAGATTTCCAAGAAAAGAAAGAAAAGGTCAACAGGATAAACAAAAGAATAAAAGAACTAGAGAAACTTTGCATAGAAGATATATATATAGATGCAAAAACTGCCAAATTTAAGCATGAAAGCATCATAATAGACAGAAGAGATGAACTTCAAGAGATAGAATATGATATAATAGACAAAACAGATTTTACAACAAAAGAAAAAAGCATCTATGATAACCTTGACAGAAAAATCCATAAGGAGTTTGATGTTTTTTCTGAAGCTAACAGGATAGCTATAGAATATGTGAATGGAAGGAAAGAAAAACAGCTGCTTATTACAAAAACAGTAGTAAACAAGAGGATGGAAAGACACAAACCTGCAAAAGTGATAATAATCATACCCAAATATATAGCAAAAAACACAAGCGAGATAAGAATATTGACAGAAAATTATAAGATATTAGAGGAGGACCCTATACTAGCATGGAACTATTCAAGATTCAACGGAAATGAAACAAAAGAATATAATATACTGATAAAAAAGAATATAAATCCAGAATTTGCTAAAAATATTAAAGTTTTGGTAATAGTTAACGACAAAGCACTGCCAAAACCAAAAATAGAGATGCCTGAAATCATAGTTGTAAGAAAACCATGTTATTGGTGCTATTGGATCATAATAGTCATAACAACAATGATTATAGCATCATACATTATCTTAAATGGCAATATGAAAAGATTAAGATTCATAACAGAATATCTATGGACATATGACCAGAAATATCATTTTGAAATAACAAAAATAATAGACGAAAAAAATGAGCACTATATGTTTGAAACAGAAAACAATCTTAGCAAAAAGACTTTTGTAGATCATGTTAAATTTAACAATAAAAGGGTTATGGCCAAATATATAAATCAAGCATCAAGAACAACAAAGATAGAAAAGAAAACCATAGCATACTGTCTGAAAAAAATAAGAGAAGATTTTAAAATAAGAAGGATGAGCAATAAGGAAGAGAAAGAAATTATATAAGTCAAAACAAATAAAAAACACATACTATTTCTAAACTGGGGTTCATCCGGAATAAGGTTCAAATAATATTTTAAATATGAGATTAATCATTCT
>CAYSVS010000049.1:0-9568 GCA_964434475.1 uncultured Methanosarcinales archaeon | reverse complement strand
CAATATTTAGAGGTTTAGCCAAGGCTAGAGTTTAAATCTGCACAACTCCAGTATTGTAATTTAAGTTTTTTACACGCTTTATAGAAAGCATAAAAAATCACACCATACTTTATCTTCTGTCCTTCTAAATCAACAAAAGGAGGAAACCATATTTAAACACCTTTTGTTGCCTTTTGTTGTATAGCCTGACCAAAAGACTCATGATCATCCTTAATTATCTTTCCCGATTACCTGAATTTTCCTAAGCTATAATATTTTAATATATTTTTGAAATCTTCTTCAGATTACATACTCACAATTACTTTTTATTTGATATATAAATACTTGTTTTTACGATACGTTTATAAAGAAATATATTCTATTTTGATTATTATGGGAGAAAAATATCTGATAAGCAATGCACTTGGAACATTTGTTTTTGATGAAAGCTTTGATGTAGTTGAAACTGTGCAGAATAAAGACATTAGTGATTATTCATCATGGCTTGAAAGTGAGAAAATGTTTATCAATAAATACAAGGATGACAAATTATTCTATATAGGAAACAAAGAAACAAAGTTAGAGGGTATAAGGACAAGCAAAGATCCTAAGAAGCTAAAAGCATTGCAGGAATTTTTCAAAAAAAAGTTTGATGAGTTATATAAATTAAACTTAAGGCTTACTAAACTAAAGATAAAAGCTTCTATAAAAGACGATTTACTTATTATACAGACCATAAGAAACATAGAAGAACTGAATAAGGGAGCAAACACATTATCAAAAAGATTAAGGGAGTGGTATGAACTTTATCTACCGGAGTTATCTAAACAAGTAGAAGAGCATGAAGCTTTTGTAAGATTAATATTGGAAAATAACAAACAAGAATTATTAAAAGAGATTAAATTAAGTGCAAAAGACAGTATGGGTGCTGATCTACCAGAAGAGGATGTTAAGCCCATAATAAATCTTGCTCAAAAAATTAAGGCATTACATAAGCTAAAAGAGGAACAAGAAACTTACCTAGAAACAAAGATGAAAACATATTGCCCTAACTTGCTGGCAATAGCAGGCGCAAACATAGGTGCGCAATTGTTGGCTCATGCAGGCGACCTACATAGACTTGCTATGATGCCTGGCTCTACAATACAACTATTGGGAGCTGAAAGCGCTTTATTCAGACATATAAGGACAGGAGCAAGATGTCCTAAGTATGGTGTGCTGATAAATCATCCTATAGTATCAAAAGCTAAGATGAGTGATAAAGGCAGAGCAGCAAGAAAATTAGCTGACAAGATATGCATAGCTGTCAAGGTTGATCTTTATAAGGGAGAGTTCATAGGAAATAAGCTAAGAAAACAAGTAGAGGATCAGATGGGATGAAAAACAAAAGATCTGACAAAAAAAAGAATAAAGAATTTGGTAAAGGTAAGAAGGAATTCACAAAAGATTATAAAAAAGGATTCAAGAAAGAATTTGATAAAAAAAACAATAAAAAACAATTCCAAAAAATAAATTATCCTGGAATAAAAGTAATGAATAAAAAAAGAAAAAAGATATTTACTGTTAATCTGGCTCCTGGAAAGAAAGTTTATGATGAAAAGTTAATCCAAAAGGATGATTACGAACTAAGGGAATGGGATCCTAAAAAATCCAAATTAGGTGCTGCTGTGATGAATGGTATTAAACAGCTAGGATTCAAGCAAGGAGATTCAATATTATATTTGGGTGCTGCTTCTGGCACAACTGTTTCACATGTCTCAGATATAGTCGGCAAAGAGGGGTGCGTTTTTGCATTGGATTTTGCACCAAGAGTTGTTAGGGATCTAGTTTATGTATGCATTGACAGGAAAAATACAACTCCTATGATGGCAGATGCCAATAAACCAGACACTTACGCTCATCTAGTATTGCCTCAAGTAGATTTTGTTTTTATGGATATTGCCCAAAAAAACCAAACAGAGATTTTTACAAAGAATGTAAAAAAATTCTTGAAAAAGAACGGATTAGCTATGCTTGCATTAAAAGCAAGAAGTGTTGATGTAACAAAAAAGCCAAAAGAGATATTTAATATAGTAAGAAAAGAATTAGAAAATAATTTCAAAATAGTAGATGAAAAAAACCTTGCTCCTTTTGAAAAGGATCATACTATATTTCTTGTTAGAAAATTAAATTAAACATATATATCTATTGTCCTACTTTTGATATACGCCTCATAGATATGCTTATAAGAAAGGCTTAAACTTAAGCTACTATGACTAAATATCTTTGCAATTTCATAAAAGTGTTCTTTTTGACCAAAATAAGCCTGAGGATAGTAATATTCACCAAACAATCTGTGATTTTTGATATAGCAAATTATATCTTCTTTTAATTTAAGCTTTTTCTGTCTGTTGGGCGCGTGCTTTATTGCCTTAAAATAATTACTCATCAACTTATAATCCATCTTTACTTTTTCCAGTTTGTCAAGATATTTTTCATAGATATCTATTTTTTTCTTACATCTTATAGGATAAGTAAGTAATATAGGCTTTGGCTTAAATGCCTTATAAAGGATAGCATCAGATATTTCATTCTTATCTATTATATCTTTCATCAACTCTAACTTGGCTTTTGCCCAATTCATCCGTTTGAATATATCCCAAGGATCCGCCAGCAACATATGTTCATCTAAAGAAAGTAAGTGGTTAATCAGAGTTTTTTTAACGCCTTTATCCATATCGCTAAAAAAATCATATCTGAATTCAAACATAGGACAATAAAATAATAAAATTTATATAAACTTTGTTGTTAAGTTTATCTATGGCTCTAAAATTTTACAACACATTAGGACATAAGAAACAGGAATTTAAACCAATAAGGAAAGGTCAAGTCAGTTTATATACCTGCGGACCTACTGTTTATAATTATGTTCATATAGGCAACCTAAGAGCTATGACATCTTATGATCTGGTCAGACGTTATTTAAAATACAAAGGCTTTAAGCTAAAGCATGTGATGAACATCACAGATGTTGATGACAAAACTATCAGGGATAGTCAAAAAGAAGGCAAGTCATTAAAAAAATTTACAGAGTTCTACACTAAAGCATTTCTTGATGACTTAAAGATATTGAACATAGAGATTCCAGAGACAATGCCGAAAGCGACAGAAGAGATTGATGAGATGGTCGAACTGATCCAAATATTATTAGATAAAGGATATGCATATAAAACAGAAAAAGGAGATATTTATTTCAAGATATCAAAGTTCAAAGAATATGGTGAATTAGCAAACCTTGATAAAGAGAATCTAAAGAAAGATGCTAACAAAAGATTAAACAATGCTGATGAATACGAAAAAGAGGATGCCAGAGATTTCGCATTATGGAAAACTTATGATGAAGAAGATGGCAATGTATTCTGGAAAACTGAAATTGGCAAAGGAAGACCAGGCTGGCACATAGAATGTTCGGTCATGAGTGCAAAATATCTAGGACAACCATTTGACATCCACATGGGAGGAGTAGACTTAATATTTCCTCACCATACTAATGAGATTGCACAGTCAGAAGCAGCTTATGATAAGAAATTATGTAATTTCTGGCTGCATAATGAACATTTGATGGTTAATGGAGAAAAGATGTCAAAATCAACAGGCAATTTCTATACTCTTAGGAATCTGCTAGATAAAGGACATAATCCTAAAGCCATAAGGTATGAATTATTATCTACCCATTATAGACAAAAGATGGACTTTAGGGAAGACAATTTGAAAAATATAAACAATACTTTGCAGAAGTTCTATGACTTTTTGGATAAGTTGGATGAATGTGATGGCAAAGGAAAGGATGTTGACAAACTTATAAACAAAGCTCAAGAAAATTTTGAGAAAAATATGGACAATGATATAAACATATCTGGCGGATTGGCAGCAATATTTGATTTTATGAGTGCAGCTAATAAAATAATTGATGATCTAAGCAAAAAAGATGCAGCCAAGATAAAAAAAACAATGATGAAGTTTGACACTGTTTTAGGTGTAATGGAACATAAAAAAACAGAAGCACCTGAAGACGTTATTGAATTAGCTAAAAAAAGATTAGAAGTAAGAAAAAATAAAGATTGGCAAATGTCAGATAAGCTAAGGGATGAAATAAAAATAAAAGGATATATTATTGAAGACAAAAAAGAAGGATATAGGTTAAAGAAAGCATAAGATGACAGACAAATTTTATTTGCTAACAATAATGAAGGACCAGAAACTGCATGCAAATGTATATAATTCTAAAGAGGAGGCTAAAAAAGCTATAGATAAATTCAAAGATTTTCCTAAAAGATTATTTGAATTAACACCAACAGAATCAGACAAGTTTGATGTCTGCATAATAAAGATAAAAGGAAAATATATTGCTGCTCTTGGAGCAAAAGAAAAGATAAAAAATGATGAGTTTTTCACGAAAACAACAAAAAAAGAGATAAGTTGGGATGAGATGAAATAAGATGATAGAAAAAATATTATGGTGTCTGGTTGCATTAGACAGCATAGGATATGCTGTATTAACATTCACAGCACGCCATCACAGCAAAAAAGCGCACCATTTCTGGAAAGGTATTCCTTTGCATTGGACAATGGCTCTATATTATATAGTATTAGTTGCATGGATAGGATATGCGTTATTTAGATTAGGTGTTTTATTTTAAACTAATTTTTTTATTGTATTTAGTTCAACCATCACATCTCCACCCCTATATTAATATCAGTCCCTTCTACTTCTATCCTTGCATCTCCTTCAAACTCAACTTCAATAGCTCTAGTTGTTGCTTTTAGATCTTCAATTGCAAGCTCAATAAGTCTTTGCTGTTCCTTGGTGCATTTTATCCTTAGCTTCTTGATATCCTCTTTTAGAGATTTCTTGTTATCTGATTTAAATTTTCTTATCCTGCTAATTATATTGACAACCATATCTCCAGCTTTCTCTGCTTCTTCATCAATCATAGTTTTGTCAAACTCAGGCCAAGAAGATAAGTGTATAGATTCTTCGCCTTCAAATGCCTTAAAGAAAAGCAAATATATCTTCTCTGTAACAAAAGGCATTATAGGGGCTATCATCTTGATGTTAGCAAGCAATGCATTATACAAAACATATTGCGCTGCTTGTCTTTCTTTTTTCCCTCTTTTGTCTGGATTATAAAGTCTGTCCTTAACAACCTCTAAATATTGGTCGCAAAGTAGTTGATAAAAGAATTTCTCTGTTTCAGCTTTTGCTTTTGAGAAATCGTGGCTGTCAAAACTTTTTGTTGAAAATTCAATTAGCTTATGAAGTCTGCTCATCATCCATCTGTCCATCAATTCAAGCTTAGACTTTACTTTAATATCAAAATCATCAAGATGCATAAAGCTGAACTTGCTTGCGTTCCATAACTTGTTTGTCATCTTCATGCCTGTAACCAAATCTTTTTCTTGGAAAGGCAGATCCTCGCCAAGCTTGCATCCACCCGCCATAAATCTTAAAGCGTCAGCAGAATACTTATCTATCATCACTTGAGGCTCGATAATATTGCCTTTTGACTTTGACATCTTCTTGCCTTTAGGATCAAGCATCCAGCCGTTTATGAAACAATCTTGCCAAGGCTTTATGTTGAAATGCAGCTGACTTTTTACGACTGTGTTGAACAACCAGAAAGATATTATATCGTGTCCTTGAGGTCTTAAGTCCATAGGATTATTTATCAAATCATCATAAACATCTGTGCCTTTGAAAAGATCTTTTACTATTGTCGGAGTTAATGAAGATGTTGCCCAAGTGTTTATTATGTCCTTTTCTCCAACAATATTCTTGCTTTCGCATTTTGGACAAGCATCAACTGGCGGCTTATCCTCCATAGGATCTACAGGCAGGTGTTTTTCGTCTGCCAATATTATATTGCCACAATCCTCACAATACCAAACAGGAAAAGGTATGCCAAAATAAATCTGCCTTGATATGCACCAATCCCATTGCAATCCTTGAACCCAATTATCGTATCTATTCTTCATATGTGTAGGGAACCAATCAAGTTCATTGCCCCATTTTAGCATGTCTTCCTTGAGATCTAAATATCTTATGAACCATTGCTTACTATGCACAAATTCAACCTCTGTGCCACATCTTTCATGCACATTAACATCATGTTTTATCTGCTGCTGTTTAAGCAAAAATCCTGCTTCTTTCATATCCTCTATAATCGCTTTTCTTGCTTCCTTTATCTTCATACCTTGATACTTGCCTGCTAATTCTGTCATAGTTCCGTCTTTGTTTATTGCTGTCTTAATCTCAAGATTATGCTGCTTTTGCCATTCCATATCTGTCTGGTCACCGAAAGTACAACACATCACTATTCCTGTTCCTTTATCAGGATCTGCTTTAATATCCGGCAATATAGGAACTTCAAAATCAAACAATGGCACTTTAGCTTTCTTGCCTTCAAACTTCTTATATCTTTCATCATCAGGATGGAAGAATACAGATACACAAGCAGGCAATAGCTCTGGCCTTGTTGTAGCTATTATTAGCTCTTTATCATCCACCTTGAATACTATGTCATTGAAGTGGCTGTCCAGCTCTTTATCTTCTAATTCAACCTGTGCAACAGCAGTCTGACATTTAGGACACCATATTACAGGAGCTTCTTTTCTATAAGCTCTATCTTTTTTGAACAATTCAATAAAACTCCATTGGCTTATCTTTCTGCAATGCTCATCTATTGTTGAATAGCTGATATCCCAATCACAGCTTATCCCTAATCTTTTCCAGTCAGATAAATACTTTGGCCTTAGTTCTTTTGCCAATGTATCGTTGCATAGCTTGACAAACTCTTTCCTATCCATCATGCTTGCTTTTACTTTTTTTAATTTTTGGATAAGATTTTGTGTTGGCAAGCCATTGTCATCTGTGCCAAACGGCTGCAGAACATTAAATCCTCTCATACGCTTAAATCTTGCAACAAAATCCTGCTGGCTGTTTCCGAAAGCATGACCCATATGCATCTTTCCAGAAACAGTAGGCGGAGGAGTGTCTATGCTGTATATCTTTTTCTTTGATTTAATATCAAACGCAAATATCTTGTTATCTTCCCAAAACTTTTGTATTTCTGGTTCTTCAAATTGAGGATTGTATTTTTTTGGAATTTCCATGATTAGTTCACCCTATAATTATTAATAATAAAAGGATTATATAACATTTATTTAAATATGACGCTTTAGAATGTGAAATCAGTATGTTCTTGACCATACATGTCTGAAACTATGCCTATCACTTCTTTTAACACGTCAATTTTGTCTTGACATTCTACGCAGGACGATATATTCCAGTAACTTAATTTAGCCAAATCATTTTGTGCAGTTTCAAGGAAGTTTAGTGCTAAATCTTTGTTTGTCTTTATGGAATAAGAATATCCGTGTTTATTCAGTTCAGCTTCTTCTGAAATTATTTTAGCAACATATTCTTTGGCTGAAGGCAAAGTATAAAGATTAAACAAAGTATCTAATTGAATAAATTTAGGATAATAGTTTGAATTCTCATTTAACTTAGCTTTGATATCTTTACGCGCTTCAAAATATGTTCTTGCAATATTATCAAGTTCATTTCCTAGATGTTCAGGGTTATAGCTATCTGATGACAATATAATTGCAAGGTCATCTATGCTATTCTCAAAATCAACAAAACTAGTAAATCCAAATGCTAACAAATCAGGTATGTTTTTGTATTGTTTAATACACGATTCCACACTTTTGATACGCTTTAAAGAATCCTTTTTTTCATCAGATATTATTTTAGGAGCTATCAAATTGTTGTAAAAGTTCCTGTCCAATGTATCTGCAAACAAGTTGAAATAAAATGCTATACCGCCTCTACTATAATTACTCATAAAATACCTTTCTCTTTCTTTTTCAGGAAGTTGTTCAAAAAGTGTGACAAGATCTGCTTTTGCATCTTCGCCATAATCTCCAGGGCGATAAAATGACATGCTAGAACATTCTAGAACTTTACGTATGAAGCCAACATCAAGCTTCTTTTTTACCAAGTCTTTTATCATGTCGTATAACATAGAACCATAGTTTCTATTTATGCCTTTTTCATCAATTATGAAATTTGCAGACCTTATTATATCAGAAGAATCTTTGCTTACTGCCCTATATAGTTCAGGCAGCCTATCTTCACGAGAATGTTCGGCAGAATGAATATTAAGCATAAGCGCTGCCAAAGTAGCTTCCTGAGAATGTTCAGCAGAATAAATATTAAGCATAAGTGCTGCCAAAGATTTATTATGTTTTAATTCAGAATTTTTTTCAATCAATGCAAAATCTGCAATTATGCCCATAACTTCATCTTTTATTTTTTTGTTTGGAAATAGTTCAGAATGCAAGATATTAAATTTATTTATACGTTCTTTTGTTTGTTGAGGTGTTGCGTTTGAAATTAGTTTGCTTAAATATTCAAATTCCTTAAAACAATATTTTCCATCTGATATCTTTTCTGTTTCTTTATATTCGTTGCTTACTACAGGAATCTTGCGCAGAGTATGATTTGAATGAGGTGTTGCGTCTACAATAACCCAACCTTTTAGGGGATGGAAAATTTCTGACCATGCGTGTCTTAGGTTGGTAAAGCTGCCTTGGTTTGATCTATAACCATAAGCAAGTCTTGCAGGAATATTTAATTGTCTCATCAAAGCAACAAAATAAGTGTTGACTATGTCACAATCACCTGTTTTTGTCTCTATAAGAGTTTTCAGGATATCGTCTGAATGAGCGTATTTTTGTGAAAGTTCTTTTTCTGCTAATGCATATTTGAAATAAGGAACAATATCTCTCTTTATGCTGTCTATTATACCTTCAAAATGAAATGTATTTAACTTTTCTCTAAGTTCGTCAAATGATTTGCATTGGTTGCCTACAAGAATGAAACGTTTTAAATCGTTAGGAATTTCAATGTCGATTTTTTGTGTGTATCTTGCTTTAAATGCTTCTGATTGTGCTATTTTTTCAGAAACTTCACTTAATCTTTCTGTCGCCAATACGTTTACAAAATCATCTAGAGAATATTGGCTTGAGTTGAAGTCATGAATAAAATCTTTGAAATCATAATTTCCTATTATATAATCTTCTTTTGATATAGTTTTACTGAAGCTCCACTCATTGTTCTGCCAAACATCAAAATGACCCAGCTTGTAATAAAAGTCTTTTTTTATTCCTGTGCTTGCTATAGGTTCAAGGAAACCTATTTCTTTATCTGATATGCCTGGCTTCAATCTTTTTGGATGAAGAGATTTGAGTTTTTTTGCTATCTTTTTATCGTATCTGAATAGCTTATCTTTATCCTCTGAAATCATAGGAATACTCTTATTTTCTTTTTCAGTTTCTAGTTTCTTTTTGTAATCATCAAATTTATCATCTATTGATTTTTCAGCAACATATTCTTTTGGTTTAGGCTGCAATGCTTCTATCACGCTTAATGTTGGGACTGCAAGCATTGCTGCTATGTATGTTGTAGCAAGAAGAGTTGTGAAAGTTCTCTTTAGGGAACTTTGCAAAATTAGCAAAAACGTAAACTCTATATATCTACTTGATA
>CAYSVS010000048.1:2520-10089 GCA_964434475.1 uncultured Methanosarcinales archaeon | reverse complement strand
TATCAAGTAGATATATAGAGTTTACGTTTTTGCTAATTTTGCAAAGTTCCCTTTAAGGTTAATTATCCTACATCCAGTGTAACTTCTGAGAGTTTTATACTTGATATAACAACAACAAAGGATGCTTTCTGCGGATATGTAACATTAGATGAGATGGGAAATTACAGATACAGATATATTTATGGAACCGAAAACAGAAAAGAAAAAGTTGTTGTTGATGATGATTACAATATATTTTCAGTATTCTGCTATGATGGAGATGATTATTATTTCACAGGTAAAAAGCTTGAAGTTAAAGAAGTTGGAAAAGCTGATGAGATAGAAAAAAAATTAGAGACTGCATTAAATTCTCTTGATTTCGTAAAAGAGATTGATTCAGGAGATATGACAATAATTGTACCATATGGCCAAAAGACAATATACTCTTATGAAATAATATTCAGGAATGGCATTGCTTATTTTTCAGACAATGATGTTCCTTTATACGGAGATGGAGCAGAAGTAGAGGATTTTATAATCGAGTTCAAAAGCTTTGAAGACTTTGAAAATTTCATCGAAACACCTACAATAGATAATCTTGAATACATGCTTCAGTTCAACAAGATAGTTGTCGACATATCTAAGTATGTAGCAGCAGGCGGAAGCATACAAAGGAAAACTGAGTTCATTGGTAAATATCAAGACGCTCTTGAATCAGCTTTGCCGTCATGGAAAATTGAATTATATGGATTAGCAGATGCAAACAAGAATGAACTAATAGAAGATGATGAATTTAATGACGATCTTATAACACATATTGCTGATGACGTAAGGATATCAGATGAAAAAGGCCATGTTGATTTTTCAGAAACTCTGGACCTAAGCGATATAGATGAATTCAAAGGCGGAATAGAGATAGGCAAATCATACATAATAATAAACAGCGACAAATATCCTCAACTAAACAAACAAGCAACAATAACATTGTTCGGCACAAATATAGCTGATCCTATGATATTAAGAAATGGTGAAGTTTGCGAAGAATGCACAATAGTAAGCAATTCTCCTGAACAAGCTATAGTTTTTACAGTTCCAGGATTCTCTAGGTATGATGTTGTGCCAAAAGTCTATGAAGATGAATTTGAAGAAGAACCACAGGAAGAAGAGAAAAATGTTCAGATGAATCACATTGGACTAAATTCAGACACAATAATGCCAGGCGAAATATTAAGGGTAACAGTAAGCCTAAAAGATGATCTTGAAAGCGAGAATGCTAAGGTTACATTATCCATCCCAGAACTTGCAATACATACTTCAAAACAAGTGGAAATAGATGAAGAAGAAAGAGCAACATTGATGCTTGATATTCCATTTAATGCTCAGCCAGGGTTCTATACTGCAAGAATAAGCTATTACGACAACGGCTACAGAAGGGTTAAGCATAGGGAAATAGAGATAATTTAGGTTAAATTTATATTTATTATTATTACTATAATTCTAGAAAATGAAAGGCGATGAAGAAGAAATAAAAAAATTTAGAGAAATAGTGACTAAAACAGAAAATATTGTTTCATACTGTTTGAATATGCCTTTACCAAGAGGATTATGCACAGTAGATTCATATATAGGCAATTCTAAATATGTATTAAGAAAATTGAAAGAAGATGGAGATTATCTGACAGATATGTATTTATTGCAAAGTGGAATAAGCACTAATAAAGCCATAGACAGCATAGTTACACAATTATCTTTATATAGACTATATTATGCAAGCATTATTGCAAACTCTAAATTTAAGATAAATTTAGAGAACATCGAAGATTATGAAAAGAATCTTCTGCAATCATACAAAATAATGGACCAACTAACACTTAAACAATACAAAAGAGGTTTGGACGCTTTTTTTGTCAATTACTGCCAGCAAGTCGTGGAAGGAAGAGAAATACAACCTGCAGATGGAAACCAACAAGCAGCTTCAGTAGCATATAGAAAATGCAACAATGGTCTAGTAGATTTTCTTAAAAGAGAACTTTGTGGTTATGATATTACTGAAATATCACCAGAAGAATTCAATCCATATAAAAAAGTAGAAAAAATAATAGAAAAGATCAATAACTTCTAGCGAAGTATATATTAACTTTAGCAGGCTTTCCGCAATATATACATTTACTTCCTTGTTTAGGTTTTTCATCTCCTAAAGGAATACATCTTGAACTTGCTCCTCCGCTCTTGTCTTTTATCCAATCCTCGCAGCTTGTCTCTCCGCAAAAGTTTGTTTTAACCATCTTCTGGTTCTTTATAGCTTCTGCAAACTCATCCCAAGATTCTGTTTCAACTATATTACTGTACATCCTTTCTTCAGCTTTTTTCAGCAAGTCTTTTTGCATGTTATCCAACAAAGCAGGGATTTTTGTCAAAAGTTTATCGAATTTTACAGTTTCCTTTTCTCCAGTATCCCTTCTCACCACCATAGCATGCCCTGCTTCCAGATCACGAGGACCAACCTCTAACCTTAAAGGCATACCTTTTAGTTCATATTCATTGTATTTCCATCCAGGAGAATATTCTTCCCTATCATCCAATACAGGATCAAACTCACTAAGCTCTTCTAAAAGTTCTTTGCATTTTTTCAATACCTGTTTTTTGGTCTTGTCAAATAATATTGGAATTATTACAAGCTTATTCTTTGCAACCTTAGGCGGCAACACCAATCCTTTATCATCTGAATGAGTCATCACCATAGCTCCTATGAGCCTTGTTGAAAAACCCCAGGAATTCTGCCAAGGTAAGTGTTCTTTTTCATCATCACCTATAAAACTTATTCCAAAAGATTTTGCAAATCCTTGACCTAAATTATGTGAAGTGCCGCATTGCAAAGCTTTTCCATCAGGCATCAAGCTTTCTATAGTTGTTGTATAATATGCGCCAGCAAACTTTTCTTTGTCTGTTTTCTTGCCCATTATTACAGGAACAGCAAGCAATTCCTCACATAGTTTTTTGTATTCTGCAAGATAGAGCAAAGTTTCCTTATCGCATTCCTCTAAAGTTTCATAAACACAATGGCCTTCCTGCCAAAGAAACTCTCTGCTTCTTAAGAACAGTTTTGTTGCCTGTGTTTCCCATCTTACTACATTTGCCCATTGGTTTATCTTTAAAGGCAAGTCTCTATGACTTCTTATCCATTTAGCATAAGAATCATACATGATGGTTTCAGATGTTGGTCTTACTGCTAGCCTTTCTTGATCCTCATCCTTGTTAGCAATCCAAGCTACTTCAGGCGAGAATCCTTTTGCATGTTCTGCTTCCCTATGAAAAAAGCTTTCTGGTATAAACAATGGAAAATACGCATTATCTACATTTTGCAGCTTAAGGCGTTGGTTAAAATAATCTTGTATGGATTGCCATATAGCATATCCTAAAGGCTTGATTATATAGCATCCTTTGACAGGCGCAAAATCAGCCAATCCTGATTTAAGTATGACTTGGCTATACCATTCAGGCATATCCTTATCTCTTTTTACAGTAATGCCTTTATCCTTTTCTTCCTGATTTTTTGACTTATTCTTTTGCTTTTTCTCAACTTTTTTTGACATAAGAGTATCACCTTAAATAATTTATATTAGATTATAATTATGTTAATAAAAACAAATAACTAACTGATTTTTAAAGTTTGTCATTAGAATTAAAGATTGGGAAACAAAATAGCCAATGAAGTGCCTATGTTGATGTTGTAATCTGATTTCACCATTATAACACATAAGTGAAAGACATATATAAAAGTAACTCTAGAATATCAAGAAACAATCAATCTTTCAGGCAGTTTCTGCTGACTCTTCCACATCATAAACGCGTTTTTCATCTTATGTTTGAAAGTCATCTTGATGCACCTAGACAATCTTTTTCTTATGCTTGCTCTTTTTGAGAAAATATTATGTCCGATAATAACAACCTCGTTCTTATCATCATCACCATCATTGCTTGCCTTGCATACAAAACTTCCATCTACTAAGCTAAAGAAAAACCTGCCTTTTTTTGCATTGACAAATCCTTTTGCCCGCGGGATCTTCATCCTACGCAGCTGTCTTTTTAGCTCTTGCATATCAACTATGCCGTATCTGCGGTACAAATAAGCGTTTAGATTGTCGTGATTATCCTCTTTTGATCTGATACCAAGATTATTCTTAATCCTCCAAAAAATATAAGGCATATTGAATTTCTTGTTTTCATCTTTTGCGTCCACAGTCTCTAGTTCTTCAAGCAAATTATTCAAGTCTATCACACATTTCTCAGCAGCATATACTTTTGCATTAAGAAATCTTAGGTTGCGCATAAGTTTCTTTTTAGTATTTGTGTTTATCATATCCACTTTGTTCAGGATAACAGCGGATGAATTCTCTATATGATCCAAAGAATAACTGCTTAGCTTTTCACAATTAGCAAACCGCAATGCATCGACTACTGAAATGACGTATGGCTTTATCTTATTTTTATTCAACAAAGAAACAACAGGGGTTAGATTAGCGGCACCAGAAGTTTCGATTAACAAAAGGTCAATCTTTCTTCTATCGAGCTTTCTTATCAATTTTTTAAATACACTCATATTTACAGAGCTGATGCTGCCGCCGTTTATTTCGATAACATTTACATCTGTCATTTTGCCGTCAACACCATAATCTGCAATCTCGTTCTCTATGACCAAAATATTTTTATAAGGATATTGGGCTATGAACCACTTCAACAATTCAGTCTTGCCGCTTCCGAGAAAGCCAGAGATCATTATTGTTTTCATAACCAAGACACCATAAATTTTTGTGCCAGATAAAATCCGACCAGTATGCTGAAAATTGTTGTAGAAATTCCGAACGTGAATAAGACAACATAAACTCCAGAAAAAATATCGAGCCAGCTTGCCACATCTCCAGAAAATGCAAACATCCCGCCTTTAACTATAAGATACATAGCCGCATAGAACATAACCTTCAAAGGCAGCAAAGGAGAGAATAACATGGCCAATATCACAAAAGCATCTCCTAATCCTAATATCTTTGTAATCATAATATCATACCTAATACAAAAATCAAAAAAGTCATGATACACATCGAGCTCAACAATCCCTGAAACTTATTCCTCACTATCTTGTTGTTGAAAAGATTTACGAGATAGAACAAAAAGGATATAATAATAATACCTGAAAATAAGATCCCTATTATCTGAAAACTGTTAGGGATGAATTCTTCGAAAGAAAACTTTACAGTAAACAACATAACTATCAAAAACATAGAATTTATGAAAAATCCCTTTTTGCTTTGACCAGTAAATGCATCTTTCTTTGATGTTTGCAGCATAGATGTAAAAGCGACTTCTGGTTGTATCATATTATCTCCTTATTTTGTTGGATATCTTATCCAGCAGAAAGCTTAAATACTATTTAAGGTTTTTGATAATGCATCATGTATTCAAATAAAGAAAAGATTGATGAGATAAGGGTTTTTGTAAAAGTAAATGAACATCCAGGAAGACAGGATATAGCCAATGCTCTAGATATGGGAGAAGGGATAGTTAGAAAAATACTTGATAGTCTTAAAAATAAAAATCTTGTTGTTTCTACAAATAAAGGCCACAAGTATACAAACAAAGGCATAAAGTTGATTAATTACATTAAAAAAAACATAAAATTCAAAAAGAATATTGATGTTGGATTATTCAAGAACAAATTTAATACAGCTATGTTGATAAATGACCATAACAATAAAAAAGTCGACTATAAGATAAGAGATATAGCTATAAGGAACCAAGCTAATGGGGCTATGCTTTTCAGATATATCAAAGGAAAGCTTGAACTGCCTGATTGTGATTATACGAACAAGGCTTTTGAAAAATTGAAAAGAGAATTTAATTTCAATGATGGTTCTATCTTGGTGATGACATTTGCAGATGATCAAGTGGTTGCAGACAAAAGCTGTGTAGCGGCTGTAAGAGAATTAAGTAAATGTCTAGAAAGATTATAGGTATGGCTTAGTAATATTTCTATCTGGGAACAAGATTCTCAATTGTTTGATGATTTTCTTTTCCATAACAGGTCTTTCTTTTAGGATAGTGTCTATATGAATATTATCTTTATAAATTTCTTTTATCTCTTGTTCACTGCCTGCAATGTCACATAACTCATATATTTCACTGATATACTTATAGCTTGGAAAACCATTGTTTCTCAAAGGTAAACTCTGCTTCTTCTTAATATGGTGTTTGTTCAAATAAAAATAAGCGTATGATTTATTTAAACCTAAAAATCCGCTTATATCTTTATAGGTCATATTAGAATATGCAGAATTTCTTAATGCTTTAATAATATCTTCCGAATACTTCTTATGCTCCCAATTCATAGATTTCAGACCAACACGATTAAGGATAATCCTAACAGAAGATCCATTCATTCCACATCTTTTTCCGATATCCCAAAAGCCTAAAGCCTTTTTTTTATTTTTATTATCAAAATATATCTTGAAAAGTTTAACCAGAGATTCAAAAGACCTATTCTTATTGTTAGTTAAAGGTGAAAAATAAAACTTAACAGCATAATAATGAGCAGAGCTTTTTTTTTGTGCTTTTTGTGATAAGATCTGCATCATACCTGAAACAAGAGACTCAATGTTCTTATTTCGAATCTCTTTGTCCTTTTTAGACTCTTTTAGTTTTGATTCTCGAACAGATTTGTATATGTCTAACTGACCTGATTTAATATAGTATTGTCTTATGTATTCCTTAGAACAACCAGCTATCTTTTCCAATTGTCTAAGAGATTTTCCAGAGTCTACGTACATATCTAAAAGATTGAATAATGAATTCTTATCTTTAATCATCAAAAATAAAAGAAATAGAATAAATATAAAACTTATCTATTGTCTATCTCGCACCACTTTTCTTTGAATTTTTGATACTGTTTATCATATTCATCGTGATGATTTCTTAGAAGCCTTAAAAGAGCATATCTCTGTCCTTCCCAAAATGCTTTGAAAATTTTATCCTCTTCTGACTTAAGCTTTTCTTCGACAAAGTTTAAATCTCTTGTCAATTCTTCCTGAAGATCCATATTTACCTCTTGCTAGCCATCCTATTGGCCACTTTTTTTGCTAACTTGGGTTTTTGAGACCTGTTGAACCTTAAAAACCTGTCTATCTTGTTCTCATTATCAAGTTTCCAATCATTCTTTTCAGGAGTCTCTATATTAGAAATCTGCTTTAATCTTTCTTCTACTTTACTCTTATCTTTTACTCTTTTTACCTTATCTTTTTTCTTTTTCTTCTTACCCATAAGAACCACCCATTAATGTGATAAATAATAGATTTTCTATTTATTTTTAAAGTTTTTGTTTGTGCGGCTAGATAATCCAATAAAATTACAAAAAACACACTTTTTTCCAGTCTAAAAGCAGACACATTATTTTGTACGTTTCGCTATGCTCAACAGCACTGCAAAATTAACATGTGATGAGCCTACGAGGATTCAAACATAAGGGTTTCACCCTTATTATCCTGTGTACGTTTCGCTATGCTCAACAGCACTGCAAAATTAACATGTGATGAGCCTACG
>CAYSVS010000048.1:0-2420 GCA_964434475.1 uncultured Methanosarcinales archaeon | reverse complement strand
AGGATTCGAACCCCGATCAATCGGTATCTCCACAAATCACATAAAGGCTATGTAATCAATGTACACTTATGCTTTCCCATACAGAAAAGCAATAGTTCCGAAGCCGACCGCACTAATCCATTATGCTATAGGCCCAAATGAACGTCAGTGAATGAAGGACTAAAGCGACCAAAAATACACAGTATTTTTGAGTATGCTATAGGCCCAAATGAACTATACTGAATTATATGAATAAAATAATCAAAAATGCATAAATATTTTTTGAATATCATATAATTCTATATCAATTAATGAATTTCATTATATATTTAAATATTTATTCATATTTTCTGGTGTCCCTTGATAGAGACTAAAAATAAGTTATATTTATAAATATAACTAAACTATTGTTTATATGCTAAAAAAAATACTATCTGCTTTGATACTTGCAGGAAGCATATGCATAGGATCAGAATGCACTAATGGTGAATTGGATAAAGAAATTAAGAAACAACAGAATATCCAAAAGACAATAAAACAAAGATTAGTAGGCATAGTAATGGACAATAACAGAAAAGCAAGATATCAAAGCGGTATTTCTCAAGCAAAAATAACTTATCTATATCCTGTAGAAAGACCAGGATACAGATTCTTATGCATATATGATGCAGATAATATAAAAGAAGGATTTTATGGACCAGAAAGAAGCGCAAGAATACAAGCGATAAGCTTAGCTCTTCCACATCTGAATAAAAAAGGAATGCTTGTACATTGTGGAGCCAGCAAGACAGGATATAGTTATCTTAAAGAATTGAAAAAATCAGGAGAACTAAAAAGCTATGATGAGATTTCAAGAAGCAAAGCAAGAGATATGTTTAAGAGGTTTATGGATGAAAATGATAACAGATCCAAAAACCAATATCAAGAAATAAGAACACAATCACACTCTTTATTTCTTAACTTAAAGGGTTTTGTTGAAAAGTTTACAGACGAGATAAAAGCTTCAGATACATACTTCAATCATAAGAATATGAAAGCTAAAGGAAATGATAAAGATAGATATAGAGTAGAATTGTATAAGCAAGGATGGGTTAAAGGAAAAAATATCAATTGCAGGTATGCTGTTGAATACGAATTTGATAAGGAAAAAAACAGCTACAAAGTAATTATGATTGACAATGACAATCTAGAAGAATTTAAGGATATCTTTGATCCTGATAATCCTAAAGATGTATATGTTGACAACATTGTTGCAGAATATGTTGAAATAGAAGACATAAAAGACAAATTACTACACATAGCCTATGATGTATATGGGGAGCACGATACAACAATATTAAGAAACGGAGAAAGTATAGAAGGAAAAGTTATTAGAGAAAAGGACAAAGTGAAATATTTCTATAAAAATGGCGATGAAATAAAATTTAACAATGCTTATGGAAATGGAAATATATGGATACATATAGTAGAAGAAAAATCCAGAAATAAAAATGAGATGAAAAAAATCAATTAAAAGGATTCTTGCCTTTTCCTACCCAAATATATAATTCAGCTTTTTTTGGTGTCTTTTTCTTAACCAGATATGCCAAAGACAATATCGTGCTTAAAAGACTTATCGAAAATATGAATTCTCCTATCATCAGTCTACCCCCGTAAATATGATTAGGATCTAATTCCTTCCAAGTACAATCTCAATTGTTGAAACCCTTACTTGCTTTCCTTCCTTATTCTCAAATTCCTCGGAATCAATCTTGATATCTTTTACATCAACCTGTCCTTCAAGGAATCTTTTAGTCGCAACCTCAGCAATATCTACTGCTCTTGCAATAAATTTGCCTCTTGCTTTAATGCTTACCTCTTCTGCGTTCTTTGTCGTAAACTGCATCACTACTCCTGTCACATAATTCATGAAAGGCTTTCCGCCAACAAAAATTGAGTTATCTCTTTCTTCTTCCATAGTTAACACCTCGTGTCTCTAAAATTCTTTCTTTGTTCTTACTAATCTAGTAATATAACCAGCGATTATATTCCTAAGTTTGTTTGAAGGAACATTAACATATTTAGCCACTAAGCTCTTATTTTCCTCAAAATCATCCTTGAAATCACTGCCGCGTTCTTTATACAGATCCAATGTTATCCGTTTTATCAATTTTGTTTTTATTCTTCCCATAACTGCCATAGAATTTTTATGCGATATATAAAACTTACGGTTAGTAGGCTCTGTAGAAACAGTCTTGTTCACTGCAAGACATACATATATGATCTTTACTAATATTATTGCTGAAAGTCGATTTATAATTACAAATATAATTGCTGATAAAGTTCACTAATTTTTTTTACAAAGATATTTAGTAAAATAAGTAAGTTTTAGCCAATATTCATTTAAAAAATGTGAAATTCGATAATTCTGCAAAATTTATTTGATCAAGTTGGTTTATAAA
>CAYSVS010000047.1:0-10105 GCA_964434475.1 uncultured Methanosarcinales archaeon | reverse complement strand
TGTGCAATTAATCTAAAAAGCTAAGCTAAACAGCAATTATGCAAAGTTCTCTTAAAAAACTTAGGACCTTTGTGATTATAGTTTAATGGAAGCTCCATTAAATGACAAAGTTTAATAATATCCTTATGTAACTTATTTTCTTGTATACTGAGTATATTTTGCATGGCTGAACACCTCGCAATTTAGTATTCAGTATACATATTTATTCTTTTCCGGATGAACCCGTTTTTTATTCAATAGAAACTTATTTAAACCATAAAATAAACAATAAATAAGATGTCAAGAAAAAAAAGAGGTAAGGTAGTTGAAGTTGAATGTTCTGTTTTCAAAAGACTACTGGCTTTTATCATCGACGTACTAATCCTTGACATTATTGTGTTTTCTCCTTTGAAAGAGTTGGTCTATAGGATAGTTCCTAAAGATATGACTTATACGGAGTCTTCGCAATTTCTTAATAGCAATCCTGCAATGTTCCAATCATTATATGTGGTTTTTATATTTATGTTCGTACTTATGATAATCTATTTTACTATTATGGAATTTAAGTTTCATCAGACCATAGGTAAGATGTTTTTAGGGATTTATATCAAATCTTCCACTAAATTAGAACTAAGTTTTTGGAGGGTACTATTTAGTAACATTACTTTTTTGCCGGTTTTTCCTGTAATCATATTATGGATCATAGATCCTTTGTATGTACTTTTTACAAACAAAAGATTTATGGAAAAGTTGAGCAATATATCTTTGATAGAACAAAAGGTGCTTGAGCCATGAAAAAGAAAACAACAAAAAATGTTAGTATTAAGAGAAATAAATATGTCTATATAATTATGTTGTTGGTAGTTCTTTGGCTGGCTTCTTGGATATTTGCATCTACCTATGAAGCAAGCAGGAATATAGGGAATGTTGCAGTAATTCCAATAAAAGGAACATTGGTTAGTGAAGGGATTGAACAGTTTGGGACCAGATTAAGCTATTCTGATAATATATTGCAATGGATAGATGATACTGAATCAAATCCTGCTGTAAAAGCGATAATATTTGAGATAAACTCTCCTGGTGGAACAGCTATTGCAGGTAAAGAGATAGCACAGAAGATTAAACTGATCAACAAAACAACAGTAGCTGTTATAAGAGAGGTAGGAGCTTCATCAGGTTATCTAATAGCTTCAGCATGCGATCATATAATTGCAGATGAGCTGTCTATAACCGGAAGCATAGGAGCCATATCAAGTTATCTAGAATTTTCAGGATTCCTGGACAAATACAACATAACTTACGAAAGATTAGTGTCAGCAGATCATAAGGATATGGGAAGTCCTTTCAGGCAGCTGGATGAAGATGAAAGACAAATGATTCTGAAGCAGCTCGACATGGCGCATGATTACTTTGTTATGATGGTCGCTAAGAACAGGAACATAAGTATAGAAAGCATAGAAGAGACAGAGGGCTCTATCTTATTAGGTATACAGGCAAAAGAGAAAGGATTGATAGACGAATTCGGCAATATAGAAACAGCAGAGCAGTACATAAAAGACAAGCATGATTTGGCAAAAGTAAGTATTTATGAATATAACACAGAAAAGACATTTTATGATTTCATATCTGGAAAATCAGATAACTTTTTCTTTAGGTTTGGAGAAGGCTTTGCGAATAGGTTGTTATCTTATAAGTCATATCCTATAATCGGTTAAAAAAATTATAAAAAAATAAAAATTAAAGAATTACTTATTTCTTCTTAGGTTTTTTTTTAGCTGCTTTCTTTTTCTTAGGTTTCTTCTTAGCTACTTTCTTCTTCTTAGGTTTCTTTTTAGCTGCTTTCTTCTTCTTAGGTTTCTTCTTAGCTACTTTCTTCTTCTTAGGTTTCTTTTTAGCTGCTTTTTTTTTCTTAGGCTTCTTCTTAGCTGCTTTTTTCTTTTTTACAGCTTTCTTCTTTTTCTTTCTTTTTACTCCGCCTCTAGACATTTTAGCGCATGAAATGTCTCCTTGCTTGTCGACGAAATACAAGTATCCTTTTTCTTTTTTGATGCCTACTTTTTCAACTTTTTTTGCTTTTCCGCCTTTTTTTCCGCCTCTTGCCATCTTTGCACAAGAGATGTCTCCGTTTTTGTCCACGAAGTATAAGCAAGTAGGGTCTTTTTTAACTCCAACTTTTGCTACTTTTTTTGCCATTTTTTTAATCCCTCCTTTTTAAGGTAGTTTTTTAGACGATATTATGTTAGCAGGTATATAAATGTTTCGATTTCTTCGTCGAGCGCTTATCTTGTGTACTTGTTCATTGAAAAACCAAAAACTTTAAAAGAAAGTATTTAATCTCTGATTGTAACACACACAGCCCCGTGGTGTAGTGGCCAATCATCACGCCCTTTGGAGGCGTGGACCACGGTTCGAATCCGTGCGGGGCTATATTTTCTATAATTTTAATTATTTAGCCCGTCCGTATTCGAACGAAGTCTTTTTAGTTTATCTATTGAGAAGAAAGTTATCAATTATTTTTGTTTTAGATCTTTTGGGTATAATGCCTAATTTTATATGGTTGAGGGCGATTTCTTCAGGGATTATTCCTCTTATGTTATTATCTAACTTTAGTACATTATATGTTATGCTTATGTTGTTTAAATATACTTTTATTATTAAAGTTTTCTCTAAATTATTTTTTAGAAAAAATCCTACAAAAACATTTATATAATATGCTCTTGTTTTTTAGCCTATGAAACATTTCAGAATATTTTTGTTCATATTTTTGATAAGCATATTGTCTATATCGGTATTTGCTGAAGTAGAGATAAAGCAATATGTGAATGATTATGCAAATATAATAACAGATAAAGAAGAAGCAGAACTAAACTCAATACTTGAAAATCTTCACAAATCTAATACCTTAGAATATGCAATTGTTACTGTTAATGATCTTCAAGGCAAAGATATTGAATCATATTCTTTAAATCTGGCGCAAGCCGTATTAGGAGATAAGGAAAAGAATAATGGCTTATTATTATTGGTGGCATTAGAGGAAAAAAGATATAGGTTTGAGGTTGGAAGGGGTATAGAATATATTTTTAACGATGCAAAAATTGGAAGGATAGGAAGAAACTATCTTGTCCCTAATTTCCAGAATAACGAATACGGCAAAGGAATACTAGAAGCAACCTATGCTATAAACAGTATAATGCTTGGTGATATAGATTCACAATATTATGTCAGTGATGTACAGGAGCAAGATTTTGAGAAACTAAAATTATATATTTGGCTTTTATTTTTTACCATAATATTTTTAGTGAATTTCTTTGTTATACTTTCAAAAAAGAAAGGTAAAGATAAGTATTTTGATGCTGCTATAGGAGCAATAATACTTTTTGGCGGCAGAGGTAGAGGCGGTTTTGGCGGAAGCGGAGGCTTTGGCGGCGGATTCGGTGGATTCGGCGGCGGAGGTTTTGGTGGCGGAGGTTTTGGTGGCGGAGGCGCCTCAGGAGGTTGGTAAAATGAAAAAAAAGATACATAAAGAAAGCGGAGAACACTATCTGCTTTGTCCAAGATGTAATATTCATATGAATAAACTCGTTAAAAAGGATGTTGTTATTGATATATGCAAAAAATGCGGAGGAATGTGGGTTGATTCTGGTGAACTGGAAAAACTGGCAGAGATCGCAAATGAGGAGGAAGAAAAATGAAAAAAAAGAACAATAAGATGTGGCTTTATGGAATAGGTATTGCTGTACTATTGATCATGTTTTGGGTTATAGGCTCATACAACGGCTTGGTTAACTCAGATGAAACTGTCAATGAAAAATGGGCTAATGTACAGACTGCATACCAGAGAAGAGCTGATCTGATACCTAATATTGTTGAGACTGTGCAGCAATATGCAGACCATGAAAAAGATGTTTTTACAACTGTAACAGAAGCAAGAGCAAGAGTTGGTTCTGCATCTACGCCTGGAGAACTGAATGCAGCTGGAGAAGAGATGAATTCAGCTATTTCAAGATTATTGCTTGTTGCAGAAAATTATCCTCAGTTAAAGGCAAACGAGAATTTCCTTTCATTGCAAGATGAATTAGCTGGAACTGAAAACAGGATAAAGACTGAAAGGGATATCTTCAATAAAGCTGTCAAGACATATAATGTCAAGGTAAGAAGATTTCCTACAAACCTTATAGCTGGAATCTTTAATTTCGAGAAAAAGGATATGTTTGAAGCAGTTCAAGGCACAGAGACAGCACCAGAAGTTAAAAACTTGTTTGATTGAGTTTTTTATTTTTTTTCTTACTTTTTACTTATAAATATTATTCGAGCTATTATTTCTTATTGAATCAAACATACTATCTACTAAATGCAATCTTATCGCTAGAATTATAGCTCCTTTAATCAACAATGTATTCTTTTTTCCAAGGTAATCAGCATATACGCCGTTGAGCATTTCTAAGATGATTTGCTTGGATTAATAATATATCCCTATGTCTTTAGAAGATATAGTAATCTCTTTATGCATATTTTTGTTTGCATAATTATTACTTGTTTTTTTCTTATATTTATTCTTTTCAATGTTATTCTGTTTATAATTTTTATTCTCGCTCAAATTAGGATTCATATCCAATCCTTTCCTGAAATTTATGTTGCCGCAGTTCATGCAATGAAAGTACGGGCCGAATTTTCCTGTCTTTAGGTCAAGCCATTCCCCGCAAACACATTTCAGATCTTTTAGTTCAGAATATTTATGTTTTTGGCAAACTGGCACACCTTGCGAATTAACAGCTGTTGCTCGCTTTCCGCAGAATGGGCATGAGTCTATCTTTGATTTACCGTATTCCTTTCTTCTGTATGCCATTTTTATCAAAATAGTTCTATGATTTAAAATACTTCCTAATCCTTTATCTTTTTGAATATGTTAGATTATAGATTTATTTATCTGTTATACTTATATGGTCTAGAATGTTTAAAAATATAATTTAAAATAGGTCTATCTTTCTGGGACTATTATCCATGCTATTAAGTAAGCGATGATTCCTGATCCGCCCATAAGTATGAACACTATCCATAATAATCTGATTAAAGTAGGATCAACATCAAAGTATTCTGCGATTCCTCCGCATACTCCTGCAATAATCCTTTCTTTTTTTGACCTATATAGTCTTTTGATGTTTTTTGTCATTTTAACCAAGAAAAAATGTAAATGTTTATAAGTTATGCTGTTATTTTTAAGGCAGTGCCGAAGTCGCATAACCTGGCATTGCGGTTGGCTCGAACCCAACTGTCCTTTGGACGTGCAGGTTCAAATCCTGCCTTCGGCGTTTTTTCTTTTTCGTGTTATCGAGCTTTAGCGAAGATATCACTTGTTTTTCCCAGGTTTTTTTTAAAAAGCTGGTGGTAATCCTGCCTTCGGCGTTTTTTCTAAATTATCTATTTTATTTTATCCATTAGTTTTAATAACTTTCTTTATCTATCACTTATATGAAATTAATATTGCCTGAATTTACAGAAAAGTATGATGAGCATTAGAAAAAGTTTAATGATCCTAAATATTATGATAAAATTTTAACTTCAACATATGCTTTTTGGTGTGTATTGAGCAAGCTGCATAATCATCCTGCTTCTGTTCAATTGTTTATAGATAATTTCCTCACTCGCTTTGGCATGAATAGAAAAGAGCTTGAAAAATACTTTGTCCACAATTCAGAATATCACGAAAACTTTGATCTGCCTAAATTATTGGAAAAAAAGTATGACTATATTGTGGATTGCAGAGCTACTCATAATTTAGGAGATAGCCAGATGGATCTGATAAAAGAATTGACTAAATACGTAAACAAGCGATATCTTTATGTTGGTAGAACTTTGGCTTTTGATATGGATTCCTTCTTAGTTGTTGACTAGATAATGGAATGACTATCTCCTGAAAATCAACTTTAATCCTTTGTAGAACAAGCATATCAATCCTATGAATGATGCTATAGATATTATGACTAACCCTATATATTTTAATGTTCCAACTAAAAATGATGTCATATGTTTTTACCTTTAATCAAATTATTTAAAACTAACCCTAAAATAAAGATAAGTCTCCTAAAAGTCTATCAAAGTCATCTGTCTTTTGCCATTGACTTCTATGAATGGCTTTGCCTTTTCTACCTTGACCCCTAATTTATGCAGGTCTAAGAATTTCTTTATCTTGCCTTGGTTAAGTGTTATGATATCAGCTGTCTTTGGCCCTATTCCTGGCACCCTGATAAGCTCATCATAGCTTGCTTCGTTCACGTCCACCCTAGAATTGAAGTTTGCTTTTGCCATGGCTATTTTAGGATCGCAATTAGGCAGCATGCCATTGTCCATTATCTTATTGAATTCCTTGAATGTATAATTATATCTTTTTACCAAGAAATCTATGTTGTATAGATGATTCTGTCTATGCACTGGTTCAGCTTTCTCTTTTTCTAGTTCAGTGCCTTTTACTGGTTTAAATCCAGAAAAATATACTCTCCTCAGATTAAACGAATCATACTCCCAGTGTACCATCTTAAGTATGTCTTTGTCTGTGCTTAATTTATTTAATATAATCTGTGTTGTTTGGTTTTTACCAAGCTTTGTGATCCATGATTGCCTTCTTAAAATATCTACTTTGTAATCTTTGCAGCTGCTTAGCTCATTCATAACTGTAGAATTAGGAGATTCTATGTTTATACTCATCCTGTTAGATAGTTCGGATGCTTGTTTTATCAGATGCTTAGATGTTCCTGGCAGAATTTTGAAATGTACATATCCTTTAAAATTATGTTTATGTCTTATAATCTTCACAGATTCGATCATCTTTTCAGTTACTTTGTCAGCATTGCCTGCAACACCAGAACTTAAGAACAAGCCATGCACCTGCATCTCTTTTCTTAGATACATGAACAGGTCAGCTAATTCTTTAGGTTCATACGCTGCTTTCTTTTTTGCGCATCTGTTTGAATTAGCGCAATACTTACAGTCAAATGAGCAAGTGTTGTCCATCAATGTTTTGAATATCCTGCATGTCTTGTGTTCTGCTTTTGCATGATAGATTCCTCCTAATCCTTGCTTTACGTTTACTTCGCATGCTTTAGGGCCGCAGCTATCATATTTGCCAGCTTGTCCTAGTATTTTTGCTTTTTCTAATGTGTTCATGGTATATATGTGCAGCAGGAATGGATTTTCTTTGCTCGGTTGAGTTGATTTGAACCTATGTGAGATATTTGAATCTCAACCTGGTCTTCAGTTAAGTGTCTTGGCTATTCGGCTACTTCTTAATTTTTTTATGTAAGAACTACTTTAAATATCTGACGCACACACCTGTCCAGTGTGTCCAGTGCTCTTATCGTTAATTTTAAAAACCTTTAACTTTTACTTGATTTTATGAGATTGGATCTTGAAAATATACTTAGAAAAAATCACCATGTCGTAGATATAATACTTCCTGATAATTATGACAGGAAAGGGATAGATTCTTCTTTATTTAATGACAATATAGAAACTTTCACTAATATTTTGTATGATTTTCTTGATATGTATTATGTTGTTGACAAGTTCGGAAAAGATCATCGAGCAAGATGCGAATGGCGGAAAGACATGGAAAAGGAATACAGCGGATTCTGGGATTATTATCAAAAGAATGCTTTAAAGCTAAACTCTTTGCTTGCAGTAGACAGTTGTATAAATATAATTTCTGAATCTTATATAGGACATAATCAGGAGATAAAAGATAAATTAAATGGTTTGACAAGTTATTCGCATAACATGTTATATGAATACTCTGGATTTTTGACTAAAGAAAAGATAGAAAAAATAGATAATCTTAAGCATGAGATTTACAGTCTCCTTTGTAGTTTAGCTAAATGACTTGCACCATCCTATAGCTTTTTTCCTGTTTTCTTCCTTATTTTCTTTTACTTTCCCAAAATCAGTCTTGGCTATAATCTTATTACCTTGCAGCTTTTTTTCCATATTTTCAATAGTTTTTCCTTTTTTGCCTTCATGTGTACAGAATAATGCTATTTTTTTGCCTTGTATCTTGTTTTCAGCAAAAAATCTCCTTAATGGAGGTGTAAAGGTGAACGCCCATACAGGAGTTCCTATCAAGATCAAGTCATAACTTTCTATGTTTTTGTCAAACTCCTTTAACTTTGGCTTTCTGCTAAGCATAATTTCTTTACCAATCCAGATGAATCTCATAAAGCCTTTTGTCTTGTATTCTTTTTCTAATTTAAGTTCTAATACATCTGCATCCAACTGCGTTGCCATAGTTTCAGCAATAAACTTAGTATTGCCTTCATAAGAATAGAAGATAATCAATGTTTTCATTTTACAACCTCTTTTAATTTCTCCAATATCCATATCATGCCTTCTGTGTCCAGTCCGCAATACTCTTCTAGATCTTGCCTGACTTGTTTTATCTCTTCTTCTGCAGCTTCTCCATGAGTTATGTTCAGGAATGCCAGGCTTGCTGCATTACCATTATTTATTTTCATCTGGTCATAGCTTTGTCCTGTCAATGCTGGCAGAACATGTTTTAGACTTGCACGCCCTTCCTGTTTAGGATCATAATACCAGAAGTTTTTGAAAGGGACCAACAAATCAACAAACCTTGGTAATAAGCTATTTACCCATGTGTTATAGCTAGGATATGTCTGTGCTAATTCGCCTAAAACTCCTTTTTCAAAAGCTTGATTGAATACAACAATACTTCCTTTGTCTTTGATAAGATTATTCAATGATACTAAAAAAGTCAATCTTGGATCATTTGTACCTTGAGCTAAAAAAGAAAGATGTTCAACCTTTGAAGTAGGAGATTCTTTTATGTGCAATGAAAATTGGAAAGGAATCCTTTGATATGGCCTTAACCCGTCAGAGAAAGGGATAGCTGAATTGTATGTTTCAAAATCAAGAAAATGCAAAGGATATTTTAATTGAGATAAGAATGTAGATAATTGTTTTTTATCTATATATGTATTGCCGGTCTGTGCGCATTGTTTTTGTATGTCTTGTTTTTGCGTTAATTTATAATCGTCAGGAATTTCCTCTAAATTTAGTATTCCTCTCTCAAACAATTCAAATGATTTTATCCCTGCCCTATATAATTCAAAAACATTCTTGTCAGGAACAAAATCCCAGCATTTATCTTTCAATGGGCAGCTGTAAGGATCAGAACAATGTTTGCCTATTTTTATTTCTGGATTATTTACTTGCTGCATAATCGCCAGCATTTCTTTTATCCTGTCTTCAATGCCTTTAGAATATATTTCTACATCTTTTGTGATATCTTCTTTGATAAGCAATTTCTTAGGTTCAATATCTCCTTGTCTTACATATTCATTGTTTATGTGCATCAGATAGCATCTGTTGATTTTAAGGCCTGATTTTTCATACACATATTTTTGAAAACTTAAATCATGCAGGTTTATTTCTTTGACTTTAGTTGCGCTTTTTATTTCAACTATGTTCCACCCATCTCCTACTGGTTCCAATACGTCTGCTCTTGAATATAAATTTTCTACCATAAATCCTGGCTCGAATAATGGCTTGTTCAATTTTAATACTGTCTGTGTCTTTCTTATGTTTCCCATGAAGTTATCGGTTGGAATGTTTAATGCATTAGAAAACCATTTATGCGCATATCCTTCTAATATATGTCCTTGTTTAAACCTGTGTTGTGTAGCTTCATCAAATTCAGGCATTTCTTGTTTTCTATTTGTAACTGTCCAAAGATATTTAGGGCATTGCAATCCTATAAGATAGTTTGATTTAGTCAATAATGCCATATTGCTCAAGAAAATGAAGAATATATTTAATGCTTTCTGAATTAGGATTAAAAGTTTTCATTGATTTTTCTTCTTTCTTAACTCTTCTATTCTATGATTCATGTGCTGGTAGAAATAGACGCTTGCTCCATATAATCCTCCGAAAAAAGGAAGAAGCGCATATGTTGAATCTCCTGTCATGGTTATCATTGGTATCATCAGTCCTGCTCCTGCCACATATCCTCTTGCACCTGCTTTTAGTGAATTATATATAGTTAATCCAATATATTCTTCTTTCTTTGGAGAACTTTGCATAATTGCTGTTTAGCTTAGCTTTTTAGATTAATTGCACATTC
>CAYSVS010000046.1:0-10391 GCA_964434475.1 uncultured Methanosarcinales archaeon | reverse complement strand
TATCATTTGTATCAGAAACAACATTTCCTGTTATGCTTTCTTCTGCTTTTCCTGTGCATCCTGTCAATGCAAGCAACAATACTAAACTTATTAATGTGATTATGAATATATTTCTCATTTTATTAACCTCTATGAATATGTTTATTTATATAAAAATTAAAAAAAATAAAAAAGTTTATTCTGTTGTTACTCTGTGGCATCCTCTTTTGAATCCCTCTTTAATTTTAGGGCAACCTTCAGAGCCATGGCAACCACCCATTCTTTTATTATGGTCCTTTTGCATGCTCCTCTTATTGTCCTGGTGCATTGGGCAATTTTCTGCATTATCACAGACACCATCATTGTCTGCATCTGCAAATCCGTCTCTTTGGCCCTTATGATCACAAATACTGTCGCCATCTACATCTGCAAAATTGTCGCAGACTTCATCACCATCAGCATCTACAAATCCTGTTGCTGGTGCGATATTACTATTTTGAGCAAATGCAAAACCCATTATTGCAACTAAGCTTATAACCAGCATAGCTCCAATCCCGATTCCCGCTATTTTTCTATCCATATTGTTTTCACCTCCTATTATTTTATAAAGAATTATAAAACAATAGTATTTAAATAAGAGGGACTTATAATCCCTATAAGTTATATATACAAATATTATTTAAATAATAAAATGGCATGTTGTAATCATTTTGGAATCAATATTGAATTCATATATAGTCTTTTAATTTTCCTATTTTGTTTTCTTATATATTATAAAACTAAAGAAACCTATTCTCTTTCACAATATGAACCATTAAAATATTTTCGTAAAGCTTTTCTGTTTTTTGGAATTGCTTATTTTATCAGGTTTGCACTTTACTTTATTTTAATTTATGATCTTCCTACAATATGTCCCAAAAAAATAGTTTTTCCAATAGTAATTACTCTTGTTGCTTTCTTTAGTACACTTGCTATATTTTACGTTGGGTATAGCATATTATGGAGAAAAATCAAGTCTAAATATATTTTTATTATTATTATTAATATATTAGTTATATTATTGGGAATTAGTTCTTTTTTCTTAAGTTCATTACATTTTATTGCAGTTTTTCAAATAATTATAGTAATTACTTTACTTATTTATTTATTGAATGTCAACAAGAAGTTTTCGCAAATTAAGTTACTTTATGCTTTGATGCTCTCTTTTTGGGTTATTAATCTAATAACTTTAAATTTTAGAAAACTAGTACCATTTGAAATCAGGACAGTTTTTTATATAATCTCATTAATAGTAATTGCTACAATATATTTTAAGATTTCTAAGTGGTTAAAATGACTTCAAAAAGAGATAGATTTAGTATCATGAATGAGATTTTGGAAATAATAAACAAAAATCATAATTCAATAAAGATAACACCTCTAAAAAGAAAATCTAATCTTTCAACTTCAAGTTTTAATTATCATTATGAATACCTTATTAAAAACAAATTTATAAAAGAAATATATGATGAAAAAGAGAATAAATACATAACTTTAACTGACAAAGGATACTTATTCATTGAAAAATACAAAAAAATGGTTGGGTTATTTGATGAATTAGAACTATAATTATCTCACACCCTTCTTCTTGTTATTTAGTTATTTTTACAAACAAAACTTTTTCTTTCATACCATACTAAAGGTCATCATCATAGATATACTATCAGGATAAAAAATAGTACTCAAAAAAGTAACCGTATAAGGTAACTAAAGCGATTACAAATCTGGTAACTTAAAAGGTAACAGCAATGGTAACAATCTTTAATCGCTCGACGCATTTACTTCGTAAAACTAGGGAAAACTATTTATATGAGCTACACTATTGTATATTATGTGACGCATTTATATGAATAAAAAATCAAATGCGTCTAAGTTAAAGACAATAAAATTGAATTATGGCATTACAAGGTCTGTAAAGCCACGCATTATCTTCGTTCTTCAAGGATCCCGATGTTAAACGAAATTTCTTACTGCCTAAACAAAAAAATCTCTAACCACTGGGCCTTCGTTTAACTAAGAATAAATAAAATAGAAACTACGTTTTTCATAAGAAATACTAAACAAAATTTTTGCTAATAAATTAACTACTTTAATAATATGTTTTTTATTAATGCAACTGCTTTTTCTGCATGGTAAGTTGCTATCTTATTTGGAATGTGAATTGTAAACCATCCTGCTTTAATAGAATATAAAGACCTCTCCAAATCTTTTAATGCAGATACGCTATCATTAATATGTAACTTGCCATCAACTTCAATATTTATTTTATGTTCAATTAATACAATATCAATATGTTTATGTTTATCAAATTTCTCCAAATAAACTTTAAAACCTTCTTTTTTAAAAGCTTCAAATAAATTCCTTGCAGGATTTGTAACCTTCTTTGCAGCTTCATCTCTACAAACATTACATAAACCTCTTCCAAAAATAGGTTCAAGTTCTTTCCACTGTTTTTCAGTAATCTTTTTTTTACAATTATTACAAAATTTTGCCATTTTATTCATGTCTTATTTAAGCAGATTAACAAAATAAATATTTAATACTTTTGAAAATATATTAGTAAAACGACCAATAGATTTTTAAAATCATATTATAATATGTTTATCATGAAAAAAATCCAATTATCAACAGAAAATATTAACGTTCTTAAGTTCAATTTTTTCAGGGACTAACTATTAGAATGGAGGACACACTTACTCTTCTTCAGGATGTTTATAATGAACAGATTTTGTTTTCACACCTTCTTCTAAATATTCTCCATAATAATCCTTACAATGTCCATGATAATGATATTTAAATTTGAATTATTTCTTTAATAGAGATATCTCACTTGAACCTAATTTAGAAAATTTAAGTTTTCCAGGAATATGCGATACCAATATTATCTTTTCAGGATTCTCAATGACTTTTAATGAATTAACAAATTCTTTAATTCTTGGATATTCATTACAAGTGCTTTCATCTGAATGAATATGTAAACCGATGATAAATAAATCTTTATTTAGATAGATAATCTCAAGATCTTCATAAGGTATGTATAAATTATCAAAATCCCATAGTTTCCTCAAAACAAGAATTTGTTCTGAGTAATACCTAATGTCATCCCACCTACTAATTCATTATCAACAAAACAACCAAGATATAACTTATTTATTTTTGGTAATAGTTTCATGTAGTAATACTTAAGTATCAAACTTTCAGCTTATTTTTTCCCTATTATTGCTATATGTATGTTAAATCACACTTTTCCATTGAAAAAACAATATATAGAATAGCTTTTGTAACTGTTTATGATATCATCTATATTTCTCATAACACAAAATAAACAAAGAATAAACATATATCTTATCTACCCCAATAGATTTTTAAACTTATAACAAATACAAACATTATGAAAAAGATATTATTGATATATGCACCTTTCTGTACACCTGTTAGCCCGCCTTACTCTATTACTTATTTGGCAAGTTTTCTAAAAGATAATCTATCAAGATCATTCAGTGTAAAAGAAATAGACCTCAACATTAGATTTCATTCCCTCAAGTTTCCTGAATACAAAAATCATTTCAAAAATCTTAAAAAAAGATACAAAAAAGAAGAATACGAGAAAATATCAAAAAAGTTTTTGCTAGAAACAGGAAAAACATATTCTGAAAATAACAAAAAAGTTGTAAAAAACAAAGATCCAGAACTGCTTAATGATATGCTCAAAGAAATCCTAATAAATAAACCCGAAATTGTTGCATTCAGCATAGTTTACTCAAGCCAAGCTTTCTATACTTATGCCTTGATAAAAGAATTGAATAAATTAGGTATAAAAACAGTGGTAGGAGGGCCGGCGGTAAATAATAAGTTAAGAAGCATTGCAGACAAACACCTAAACAATGAAGTCGAATTATTAAAATACATAAATGGGAAAATAATAGAACACAATAAACTAAAAACAAACACGATTCTTGACTTCAGCAGGTATAAGAAAGAAGATTACTTCACTCCTGATTTAGTCATACCTATAAAGACATCAAGCTCTTGTTATTACCAGCAATGCACATTCTGCACACACCATAACAAAAAACAATATTTTGAATACGATCTAAACAACATAAAAAAATCAGTAAAACAATCAAATACTAAATCTGTATTCATAATAGATGATATGATATACAAGAAAAGGCTTCTTGAGATAGCAAAAATCTTGAAGCCATTGAAGATATCATGGATGTGCCAATTAAAACCCCATAAAGATTTAGATGAAAAAACATTGAAGACACTGAAAGAGTCAGGATTGAAAGCCATAATATGGGGCATTGAATCAGGCAACAACAGAGTATTAAAATTAATGAAAAAAGGCACAAATGTAGAAGATAACGAAAAAGTATTGAAATTGTCAAAAAAAACAGGAATCAAAAATATCATCTACATTATGTTCGGATTTCCTACAGAAACAAAAGAAGAATTTATTGATACGATCAGATTTATAGAGCATAACAAAGAAAATATTGACCTTGTATCAACCTCTATCTTCGGTCTGCAAAAAAACACAGACATATACAACAACCCTAAAAAATATTTCATAACCAAGATAATAGAAACAAAAAGAACAATACTAGAACCAAAAATAAAATATAAAGTAAGCAAAGGGTTAAGCCAAAAGGAAGCTATAGCATTAAGAAAAAAACACAAGAAAACAATAGAAAACATCAACAGATTTCCAAAAACAATGAATTTCTTCAGAGAGCATATGTTATGCTTGATAAAATAATATCTCAGCAGTTACATCCGTTCATCATCTAATCAGCCAGGAATTACTTCATCATCGACATATACAAGTTATTCGATTATTATTTAAAACTTTGCACAAATTACTAAGAAATCTAGCTCAAGAATTAAAACAAAAAACCAATACTTTTATAAATACTATATTCTACATTAAGTAATAAAAGGGCCTGTGGTCTAGCCCGGCTATGACTCTCCCTTGACGTGGGAGCGATCGCCAGTTCAAGTCTGGCCAGGCCCATTAATTCAAAAAAGATGGTAGAAGCTCAATTTATAATAAAAACAAGTAAAGCAAGGGTCTATATTCCCGAATTCTTGAAGATTTTAGGACTTATAACTATATTTTATATATTAATACGTCTAAACACATATCTGATAGGCATAGGAATAAACAGAATATGGAATACAATAATAATCCTTATGTTGGTAGCTTTAGCAATAGCAGAAACAATAATAAAATCAAGAAAAAAAATAAAACAATATTACGTATATCCAGACAGGATAACAGACAATCAAAACACAGTCATATTGAATCAAGCAAAGCTAAAAATAAAAAAAAATTTTATAGACAAGATATTTAATACAGAAACAATAACATTATCCCAAGACATGGAATTAAAGAACATTCTAGAAAATAACCACATCTATGCTTATCTGCAGAATCTAATAAAATACGCAAAGGGTGAACAATATGGAACTTAAAGATTATTCAAAATATTTTATGCTACTATTATTCATAGGCACAATACTTATGTCTATCTACATAATAAAAGATTTTCTTGTACCTACATTGACAGGATTGATTGCAGGATATGTATTCTATCCAGTATACAAGAAACTAAAAAATAAGATAAAGAACAGAAACTTAAGCGCTTTATTTATATCTGTTGTGATAATATTGCTGATAATAATACCCATAATTTTCACATTAAATGCTTTGATTAATGAAGCTAATGTAGTCTCTATCATCGCATCACAAAAACTAACTACTACAACTTTACTTTCCTGTAAAGAAGATAACAAATTTTTCTGTGAGACATTGGATATTATATTCAAAGATCCAGCAACAAAGATAAAGTTCACATATTACCTTGAACAGAACATCAAGACAATCACAAACAATCTCGCAGAGAATGCTACTAATTTCATTTTCAGCATCCCTAAAAGAATGCTAGATATATTTATAACTATTTTTGTGACTTTTTATATTTTCATTGATGGAGACAGGCTTGTTAAAAAATTCGAAAGGCTTTTGCCTATAAAACTTCGGCACAGAGAGCATCTTGTAAAGCAATTCGGCGACGTAACATACGCATTGATATACGGAACCATACTAGTAGGATTACTTGAAGGCGCTGTTACAACCATAGGATTCTGGTTTTCAGGAATAGCATCTCCTATATTATGGGGAATAATTGTAGCTTTCCTTGCACTAATTCCATTGATAGGACCTACTTTAGTATGGGTTCCTGCTACAATAATACAATTAGTAATGGGAAACTATGTTTCAGCAATTGGTGTACTGATAACAGGTTTAACAGCTTCAGGAATAGACACAATATTGAGACCAAAGATAGTAGGTAATAAAGCAAACATACATCCCGTACTGGTATTATTAGGAGTTATGGGAGGTCTAAAACTATTCGGTTTTATAGGAGTTATTTTTGGACCATTAGTCTTAGCGTTTATATCGACGTTCATTAAGATATACGAAAAAGAGATTCATGCAGAGGTTGAAAATAAATGAAACTAAAAATAAAAGATATGGATATTGCTACAGGAGGCATCATCGTCGCAATACTAAATCAAAAAGATGCAAAAAAGTTTGACCTTCGCCATGGAGATAGAATTGTCATAAAAAAAGGCAGGCAAAAAGCCATAGCAGTACTTGACATAGCAGAAAGCAAGAAAGCTGTTCCGCCTGGAATGATAGGATTATATGAAGAATCATTAAAAAAATTAAAAGCTAAACAAAAAGACATAGTTAACTTTGACCTTGAAGCAAGACCAGATTCAGTATCATATATAAGAAAAAAATTAGATGGAGAAAATCTCAACAATAAAGAGATGAATGAGATAGTCAATGACATAGTCCAAGGAAAACTTGATTCAATAGAGATAACATATTTCATAGGAGCGTGTTACACCAACAAACTCGACCTTAAAGAAAGCATATATTTGACAAACGCAATAGTAAAGCACGGAGACCGATTAAAAATCAACAAGAAACTTATTCTTGACAAACATTGCACTGGCGGCGTACCAGGGAATAGAACAACGATGATAGTAGTACCCATCATAGCAGCAGCAGGTCTGACAATACCAAAAACAAGTTCAAGAAGCATAACTTCGCCAGCAGGTACAGCCGACACCATGGAAGTTTTATCAAACGTATGCATACCAGTTCCAAAGATGAAGAAAATTGTCGAAAAAGCGAACGGATGCATGGTATGGGGAGGAGCCATGAACCTGGCTGCAGCAGATGACAAGATGATCAAACTAAGGCATCCATTAAGTTTGGATCCAGAAGGTATGCTATTAGCAAGCATATTAGCAAAAAAATCAGCAGTAAATGCCACCCATGTACTTATCGATATTCCATTGGGAAGAGATACGAAAATAAAAACAAAAAAACAAGCGATGCATCTTAAAAGAAAATTTATAGAGATAGGAAAAAACATAGGGATAAAGATAAAGGTCACTATAACCAATGGCACTCAACCTATAGGCAATGGCATAGGTCCTGCTTTAGAGGCAAGAGATGTACTTTATGTTCTTAGAAATGATATCAATGCTCCTATATCCCTCAGAAGAAAAGGGCTGCATCTTGCAACATTGATGCTTGAGATGGCAGGCAAGAAGAATGCAAGAAAAATAGCGACTGAACTTCTTGATTCAGGAAAAGCATATAAAAAGATGAAAGAGATTATAAAGCTTCAGGGAGGTAATCATAATATTGAACCAGAAGACATCAAGCTAGGTAAATTCACACATACATACAAATCTCCAAAAACAGGAAAAATATGCGACATTGACAATAAAGAAATCGGAAGGATCGCACGAATTGCAGGAGCACCCGAAGATAAAGGTGCAGGAATTTATCTTTACAAGCACGAAAAACATATGGTTAAGAAAGCAGAACCTATAATGACTATCTATGCTGACAGCAAAACAAAGCTCAAGTACGCTATAAAAGCACTGAAAGCATTAAACTGCATAAAAATCAAATAAGGTGTCATCAAATAATTACTAATTAGTAACTATTTTATCAGTTAGATTTATAAGTTTTTAGCATTATAGTAATATACAGCATGGGAGAAAAATTAGATAAATTAAAAGGAGCTTTTCTAGGTTTTTGTATAGGAGATGCTTTAGGTATGCCAATAGAAGGATTAGATAAACAAGAAATAATTAGAGATTTTGGAAGTACAATAAAAGAATATAAAAATCCTTCAAAATATTGTCTTTCTCCTAATCTAAAAAAAGGACAGATAACCGACGACAGTCAATTATTGATATCTACACTTGAATCTTTAATTGAAAATAAAGGCTATAACATTGAAGATATTGCTAAAAGATATATCTCATTGAAAGGCAGAAATCACGAAGAGATGATACTAAGAGCTCCAGGAAGATCTACATGTTATGGCATAGACAAAATAAGAAAAAGAATATTCGAGAAAAAAGGAAGCCTTCTAAAATATTCTGAATGTGGCAAAAAAAATGGCAAAGGATCTGGTGCAATGGCAAGATCGTTCTTATTGAAATTCTTCAAATCTTTTGATTATGATAATTTCCATGATAACTTCAGAGAACTTAATTTCATAACACACATAGATAATGATTCTTTATCTTGTTCATATTCATTAATGTATTGCTTAGATTATCTTAAAGAAAATCATATAACCTCGAACAAAGATGGAAAAGATATGATAGACTATTTGCTTGAAAAAGAGGAGATAAAATCAGTTTCAGAAATTTCTGACAAACTAAAGAGTATAAAAAATAATCTCCACAAAGACTTTTCTTTTTCAAATATAGGAGGTTCCTCGCCTCTATGTTATGATGTTCTTGCTTCTGGAATATATTCATTCGTGTATACACCTAATAACTTCAAACAATCACTTATCAATGCAGTAAATCAAGGAGGAGACAGTGATTCTATCGGAGCTATAACTGGTTTATTGTCAGGATACAACAATGGAGCCAGCAAAATAGAAAAAAGCTTGATTAAAAATCTTGAAGTAAAAGATAAGATCGAAGAATTAAGTTATAAAACATATGAAATTATAAACGGCTTATAAACTTAGGCGGAATAAACACAAAAATACCTTCTTTATCCTTGTTTAAATTTAATTCAATAACTATTTCTCCTAAACTTAAAGAATGATCCAACAACACCTTTTGAGCTGAAGACTTTTTATGCGGCAAATATCTATGAGGAACTAATTTCGCTTCTGCATAAATATCTTTTGGAAGATAAATGCGGTTTATCAAGCCAGAATCAAATAAACTTTTAATATCTATTTTGACAATACCTACTTTAGTCTTTATGTTTTTAATTTTATTTGATCTTTTTAATTTTTCAATATATCTATTTGCAAATTTTCTTACAAAGTCATGCGTATAATATTGATAAGGATTGATTACAGAAATAAACTTACTATATCCATAATTACCTCTTATATGTTTAAATAAACTCTGAAATCTTTGCTTTAAGCTTACTTTTTTCTTAAAACCGTTTTTCACAACAGAATCAATATCATTAACTACTTTCAATACATATGAATTAAAAAGTGTATCATTAATCTCTAAGAACAGTTCATTTATCTCTTTACTCACATTATTCATTATCTTTTCAGGATTTTTAGAATAATACCTTAGTAATTGTGCAAATAGATCAAAAATTTGCGATTTCACACCAGTTACTTTTTTAATATCAACAAGCCGTGAAAACCTTTGAAAAATACTTTTTTTCTCTTTTATACGAAAATGTCTAAAGGATTTTATTATTTGGTTTATCCTTGTTTCTATTTTATCAACATCTTTCTTTACTTTTTTAAAACCATAAAAATCATGCTTAAACATTTCAGGATGTTTTTTAGTAAGTTCAAATAATTCATCCAAAAGCTCTTCGACTTCACATTCTTTATTTATCAAAGGAATACTCATCAATAAAGCAATAATAGGTTTAAATTATAAATTTTTCGTTATAAATGAAACTTAAATAAAAAATAGAAAAATATCTATTTAGCAACTATCATAGTTGAAGTCAACTTGATGCCAGGAATAGTTCTTATCTTATCTATTATAAACTTTTCAAGATCTCCTGGTCCGTCTATTTCAACCTTAGCTATAACATCCCATTCTCCGAACAATAGATTAATATCCTTCACAGATTCGATTGCAGCTATATCATCATACGCTTCTCTTTCTGTTCCAGGATTAAAACTTGCTAAAATATATGCATACATATTATCATCCCCCCGTTTATGTGTTATATTAAAAAGATATATGAAGATATATAAATGTTTCTTATATGTTACTGGAGTTGTGCAGATTTTTCTAAAAACCGAAAAAATTAGGTAGTTGAACAC
>CAYSVS010000045.1:0-11073 GCA_964434475.1 uncultured Methanosarcinales archaeon | reverse complement strand
TTAATAAATATAGAAATTGCAAGAATTTTCAAATCGTACATTCTCAATTTCAAATAGAAATCTTTATAAATAATCTATCAAGATTCAAAAAGATAGGAGGTTATTATAATGGCGGAAAAGATATACTGTTCATCATGCAAAGTAAGGATTACCAATATTGGTGGATCTGCGGTTTTCAAATGCCCTAATTGCGGCAAATCTGAAATAATAAGATGTGCAAACTGCAGAAAACTAGCAACAAAATACAAATGTCCTGAATGTGGATTTGAAGGACCTAACTGAATAGAATATAGAGAGGTAAATAAAAAATGGCGAAAGCAATAATTACATTCAAGATTATGCCTGAATCACCAGAAGTTGATTTAGAACCTATTAAAGAAAAAGCATTAGCTATAGCAAAAGAAGCAGGAGCTATAGGCGAGATGCAAAGCAAAGAAGAACCTATAGCTTTTGGATTAAAAGCTCTGCTTATACTTGCTATGTACGAAGTTGAAGGCGGACAATTTGATGAGACTGCTGAAAAGATGAAAGAATTAGAAGGCGTTCAGTCATCAGAAGTAGCTAAAATGGATCTTGCTTTGGGTTAAATAATTTATTTTCTTATTTATTATAACATTTTATAAAAGACATTATCGTGTAAAAAAACACAGAATATTCTCACATTTGTTTTTCAATCCATTCATAAATTGGAAAAACATGTATGATTTTACCACAGACTTCGATTGTTTCCTTTTCATTTTCTGTTATAATCAATCCCTCTTTCAATTTGTAAGTGTTCATTGCATCAAGTAAACCTTTAACTTCTCTTTTACGCACATCTAAATCTTTTAAAGATAGACTAACTTGAATTGCATACTTAATTTTAAGATTTGTCTTTATCACAAAATCACATTCGCTGCCATTTTTGTGGTAAAAAATATCATCAAACTTTCGTTTTAATGTGATAAAAACAAGATTTTCTAACAAGCGCCCTTTATTCTCAGAGAACTGAAATGAAAGGTTGTTTACCAAGCCTGTATCTATGCAGTATATTTTTTTAGGATTTGATAGCTGTTTTTTTACAGAATAATCAAACTTATTTATAGAATAAAGCATATAAGCCTGCTCTGCATAAAATAAATATTCTTTTACAGTCTCAGGAGATATACCTAAAATTTGCCCAATCTTATTATAAGATATAGATTTTCCAATATTAGAAAGAATAAAATATAACAAATCAAATACGTCTTTATTATTCCTGATTTTATGAGGATAAACTATATCTTTGAGATAAATTGTCTGAAAATAGTTTTTCAATAATTCTTGCTTTAATATTTTATCCTCCTCAAGCACAACTCTCGGAAAGGCTCCATATTTTAAATATTGGTTAAATAGTATCTTTTTCTCAAGCATATATGGATTTTTCACGTCATTAAAAAGAAGATATTCTTTGAAGGATAATGGATAGACTAAGGTTGAAAAATATCTGCCTGAAATACGGGTGCTTATGCCGCTTTCAATAAGAGTTGAAGTCGAACCAGTCAAAATAAATTTAATGTTTGGGGTGGCGTCATGGAATATTTTTAATGTTTGTACCCAGTAATTATAATTCTGTACTTCATCAATAAAAACATAAAAATGTTTAATATCTTTATTTTTTATAATATATTCTCCTATTAAGTTCTGTAAAAACTCAGGGTCATCTGTTTTGCTTTGAAATAGTGGTTCATCAAAATTAATAAAAAGTATAGATTTTGGTTTTACTTTAAGCTGATCTATAATCTGATAAAGTAGTGTTGACTTGCCTATTCTTCTTGCTCCAAGTATAAGTAAAATCTCTTTAGTTTTCATATACTTGAGAACATTAGGATAGTACTCTAAGCGAGGTATGCCTGATTTAATCTCTTTATTAAACCACCAAGGGTTCTGTTTTTCAAGAGCAATTTCAACATTTTCTTTCATTTCACAAGTTATAATCGATGATTATTTATAAATTTGTCGATTGTAACCTGCGATTTGTCATGAAATCGCCAATTATAATCCCTAAGTTAGCAATTCCACTAACTGTTTCAGTCCTATATCACTTCTTATAGAATACCCTGAAAAATGCGTCCTTGAAGCTTTGTAACCTTTTTTGATTACCATATCAACTAATAGATCAATTCTAGGTATCGCGAATCCATATAATTTTGCCAACTTATGTATGTCATAAAATCCTATGGAGTTTATCTTAGATTCATTAGATATAATATTCAATAACTTAACATGACTGTCCTTGGCCATCTTTAAAGCTAATTTAGGATCCCATAATTTTCCAGCCCATAAAGGACCAGCATAACTAAACTTATTGCCGCAGCTGCAAACACTTAAATTATACTCACTAACTTTACGTTCCATGCATTTATCGCAATACAAAATATACTTATGTTCTTTCAACAAAGCATCAGCCTTTTGCCTGCCTTTCTCTACCTTAAAATATACTCTGTCATAATGCAATGTAGCATGGCAGTATATAGGGATGAGAGCTTTTTCATACTGTGCTGCTATAAGCTGCACTTTTCTAATAAGGATGCGCAATGCAGTCTCATGCATCAATTCATTTTTCATAGGCTTTGCCCAATACTTCCTTATACCAGCTGCTTTGAAGGTTCCAGCTAATGCTCCTGTGTCTGTTGCTGTTACAGCTAATATGCCTCCACGAGCCATCCTTTTGCAAGCACTATCCAATAAAAAATTAGGAGAACCAAAGGGATCTATATCTACATAGTCAAAACCATTGCTTTCTAAAATAAATAGATTTGCGTCTTTGTTATGGATATTTATTTTATCTGATATTTTTATCTTATTTAACTCCAGATTTGTCTTTATAGAATCTATAGCTTTTTGATTCATATCATTGAAACCTATGTTCTTTATCTTGCTTTTTTTAAGTTCCAACAAAAATCGTATTCCTCTGATACCGCTGCCTGCCAAAGGCAAAGCTATCTGCATATCTTTATTTGAAACAGAATTAAGCAAAGCTATAGATATGCTTCTATTAAGTTCCATATCAGGATTATAAAATACAGGAAGTTTTTTGCTAATCTTACCTGTAGAAATGTTTAACCTAGCTTTTCCTTCATTTATTTGTTTCATTCATTTAACGATAAACCAGGGATTTAATAAACTTTCTTTATTATATTGTAATTCACGATGTGTTTTAAAATCATATACATTCTTACCTGCAAACTTAACTATAGCATGAGCAGCAGCAGTATCCCATTCCATTGTTGGACCAAGTCTTGGGTAGATATCTGCTTTTCCTTCTGCAACAATACATAATTTTAAAGAACTACCTTTAGACACTAATTCATATTCTTTCCCTAAACTTTCCACATACTCTTTTGTTTCATCATTAAAATGTGACCTTGAAGCAACTACAATAATTTTTTCACGTTTATAATTCAAAACAGGCAATTTTATCTTTTCTCCATTTTCTATTTTATAGCTTCCACAATCATTCCCATAATAAACAACATCAGTAACAGGAACATAAACAACACCAAAAACAGTCTTTTTATTATCAATCAAAGCTATATTAACAGTAAATTCGCCATTTCTTTTGATAAACTCCTTAGTCCCATCTAAAGGATCTATAAGCCAAAAACGCTTCCAATCCTTACGCTCTTGATAATCTACTTCTTTATTCTCTTCAGAAAGTATAGGAATATCAGGATATTTTTCTTTTAATGATCTTATTATAATATCATTAGATGCAGTATCTGCTTTAGTTAGAGGACTTTCTCCTTCATCAAAACTGTCTGTTTTTTTTTGTTCTATCTCGAAATCAGTCCCATATATTTTTAAAATCTCTTTTCCTGCTTGCTTGGCAACATTTATCAAAAGATCTACATCTATCATAACAATCCCTTTTTTTTTAGTTTATCAATAACCATATCTGAACAAGCTCCAACTTCAGTGCAGCCCGTGTTTATTTTTATCTCAGGATTTTCAGGAGCTTCATAAGGAGCGCTTATTCCTGTAAAGTTTTTTATCTCTCCTGCCCTGGCTTTCTTGTATAGCCCTTTAGGATCCCTCTGCTCACATCTATCTACATCACATTCTATATATACTTCAATAAAATCTTCTCCTAGTTTTTCACGCACCTTATCCCTATCTTTCTTATACGGAGAGATAAAGCAGGCTATAGTAATAAAACCTGCATCCACAAAAAGTTTGCCGACTTCGCCTATCCTCCTTATATTCTCGCTTCTGTCATCTGCAGAAAAACCAAGATTGCTATTAAGACCGTGTCTAATATTATCTCCGTCAAGAACATAGCTAAGCTTTCCCATAGAATGCAGCTTTTCTTGTAAATCCATAGCAACAGTACTCTTTCCTGATCCGCTTAAGCCTGTAAACCAAAGTAAAAAAGACTTTTGTTTAAGTTGTTTCTCTCTTTCTTCTCGCGTTATCTTGTGATGGTGCCAGTGCACATTATCTGTCATTTTATCTATAAGCTAAACATTAGATTCTTGAACTTAAGCATGCCCAGAATCTTCAAAGCATTAGCTTCTGAAGTATCTTCTGGATTTATATCCTGATCTATCATGTTGCAGTCCAAGATCTTTGAACCGCAATTAACTATAAACATGTTGTTTTTTGTATTTATTGTCTGCAATATCTTCAATTCATCTTCATTAAGATCAGATGCTGTAGCTATAACTATCAATCCTGCATCAATCAATATGTTAGATACTTCACCCAATCTTCTTATATGCTCTTCTCTCTTTTCTTTATCTATGTCTGAATCCAATCCTCTGAGAAGATTGCCTATACCAAGAAAATAAACTTTCCTTCCTGACTCAAAAAGCATCTTCTCTAATATTTTTGCAGACCCTTTCTTGTCTGTTCCACTTGGACCTGTCAACAATATCAAGCTTGGCTTTTGACCATACGTCAAAGCTCTGTCATTAAAATTTATCAGGCCATGATCCCATTTCTTTTCACGTAAAAAAACCTGCTGCCTTACTTGACTTTCAGTATCTTCCCTGCTTTCAGCAATTATTCCTCCGCCAGCGATATCATAATTATCAACTATAACAAACCTGCTTGTTGACTTCATATCACCTACAAGATCAAAAGATAAAGGAGATACTGTCTCAAATATACAATCAGCAACCTCGTGCCTTTCAATAATATCTTTCTTTGAACTATCTAGTTCTGAAGCATCCAACACATTCTTGATCTCTTTTAATTTAACTGTAGCTCTTGCAGTATGTATCTTCAAGATGTATTCCTTATTTAGCTGCATAGGCTGCTTTCCCATCCAAAAAATATTAGCTCTGAACATGCTGCTTGTCTTCGGAAGAAGTTCATTTTCTTTACACATCAATTCTCCCCTATTGATATATATCTGCTCAGCCAAAGTAAATCCTGTAGAATAACCTACACTTATGGTTTCTTGATTAGGCAGATTAAAGCCTTCAATACTCTTTATTGTTGAACGCTTATTGCTTGGAAGAAATATAACCTTATCACCTACATTTATCGAGCCAGACTCTATCCTGCCTGCAACTATCCTTCTATTGTCTCCCTGCTTGGTAAATTTATAAACATCCTGCACAGGCATCCTAAAAGGTTTTTTATGATCTGGCTGTTCTTTTTCAAAACTATCCAGTGCTTCAATCACACTTTTTCCTTTAAACCATGAAAGGTTCTCTGAATCAGTTACAATATTATCACCTTTTAAAGCAGAAACAGGAACAAAAGTCTTTGGAATTATGTTTATTTTCTTAAGAAATCCAGTGTATTCTTGTCTTATCTTTTCAAAAACATTTTTATCATAATCTACCAAGTCCATCTTATTTACACATACAACAACCTGATCTATTCCAAGCATAGATAACATATAACCGTGGCGTTTACTATTTTCTTGTATACCTTCATCAGCATCAATTACAAGCAAAGCAGCTTCTGCTCTTGCTGCTCCTGATATCATATTCTTCAAAAATTCAATATGTCCTGGCGCATCTATTATAATATAGTCTCTTTTTTTACTCTTAAAAAAACATCTCGCACTATCTATTGTTATACCTTGACTTTGCTCATCTTTTAATGCATCCAACAAAAAAGCATATTCAAATTCTCTAGATTCTCTTTTGCACTTCTCCTTAACTTGTTCAAGCTTACCTTTTGGTAAAGCACCAGTATCAGCAAGCATTCTACCAATTACTGTGCTTTTACCATGATCAACATGTCCTACTATTACTATATTCATATTTTCACGTTCCATCAGTATGTACCCCATCCTATATTAAGCCACGTCCTTTCATGCACAAAATAAAAAGCCATCTTAACTATTATTTCTGTAAACCCTATTTCAAGAGAAAGCAACAGCCTGCCTGTAAATATGAAAACAAGACTCATTGTGATTATACTAGCAAGAACCCTCCAACTAATCGCTTTAGCTATAGATCTTCTTTTTCTTTCTCTCACATATACCCCTCTCTTCTTAATGTTTCTAATCCACCGCCATCTTCTTTATCCTGTTCTCTTCCGCTTCTTTCAGCAATATTGACAAATTTTCCGGATTTTAGTTCTTCTATTATCTCTGCAGTGTTTTTTGCAGTAGAATCAACAGGAGTAGTGCAAGGGTAGCATCCTAAAGATCTGTATCTCTTACCTTTTCCTTGATCAAAATATAATTTGGTTATAGGGATGTTTTCTCTATGTATATATTCCCATATATCAAACTCTGTCCAATCCAGCAAAGGATGGATCCTAATGTGTGTTCCAGGAGCAAAGTCTGTCTTGAACTGATTCCATAATTCAGGCGGCTGATCACCAACATCCCATTCGTTTTTCTTATCTCTAGGACTAAAGTATCTTTCTTTTGATCTTGAACCTTCTTCATCTGATCTTGCACCCACTATAACTCCAGTATAAGGCTCTTTATTCTTATCAACAACATATTCTTTTTTAGTATGGTCCATCCTATATCTAGGCCATTCTCCAGATAATGTTTTTCTCAAAGCTTCAGTCTTTAATGCTTTACAACATTGAAGATGAGATATCTTACCACCAGGAAAGGTCTTTTTCTCCTCTAATGCTTTCTTATTTTGACCATAAATCATATTTAAGCCCCACTTTAAGGCAAGCTCATCTCTATACTTTATCATATCAGGAATCTTAAATGAAGTATCAATATGCACCAAAGGAAAAGGTACATGCCCAAAGAAAGCTTTTCTTGTCAACCAAAGCATAACTGTACTATCTTTGCCTATAGACCAAAGCATACATAAGTTGTTAAACTGATTAAACGCTTCCCTTATTATATATATTGATTGTGCCTCAAGTTTATCTAATCTATCCATAAAAAATCAGTAAAACTTTTAAATATTTAAGGATTATTTATATAAATTATATAACATTATATAAAAATGATAAGAAAAATCGTAAAACAAGGAAATGGAGCATATACTATTTCATTGCCTAAAAAATGGATAAAAGAGAATAGATTAGATTTTAGTGATGATTTAGATTTAGAAGATATAGATAACAAGATAATTATAAAACCTGCAGGACAAGCTAAAAAACATGAAGAAAGTATAGCAATAAACCTGCAATACGATAGTCCAGAAGCTTATCGCAGCTTATTAGGAAGCCTGTATAGGGGCGGATTTGACACCATAAAGATAAATTTCAATAATAAGAAGATAATAACAAACCTTGTTAGAGCAGTAAACACAATGTATGGATTTGAGATATTCTATGACGATAAAAACAATTGCTTCATCAAAAGCATATATAATTATGAAGACATCAATGTGCATTCATTGGTGCAGAAAATAATATATACAATAAAAATGATGCAAGAGATAATAATCACAGACATCAATAAAAATAAATTTGAATCTAAAGAAGAACTAAAAGAGCTAAGAATCAATGTATTAAAACAAAGAGACTTGATAATCAGGATAATAAAAAAACAAAAATTGTTTGACAACAAAAATTTTCCATATTATACTATAGCTTTAAGCTTATGGGGGGTTGTAAGAAACTATTATCACCTTTATACAGATGTTTTAGAAAAAAGTAAAAAGCTTCCTGATTTTAAGGTTTTAAAAAAAGTTAATGATTATTTCAACGAATCTTTTGACAAGATAAACAAACTAGATATAGAAGAATATCTGTCAAGAAATAAAAGATACAGGAAAATATATAACCACATAATGAAAGACATAGGAAAAAATCCTTTAGCTGCTTTCTGTTTAAGCATCATAACAGAAATACAGCTATCAGATTCATCACTGTATTTGATTAATTTGAAGTAAAATATATAAACAAATCCATATTTGTGAGTTATTATGAAAATCGCAATACTAACGCCAACGTTTTCATCTTTTAGTGGAATCGATAGAGTTGTTGAATTACAAGCAGAAGAATTCATAGAACAAGGACACGAAGTAACCATATTTTGCTTAAAAGCAGGCATGAAACCAAAAAGAGCAAAATTAATACAGATGGGAATGCCAAAAAAACCATTCTTTGAAAGATTATATAGACTATTATTTTTCTTGGATTATTTTAAAATAAAAAAATATGGTAAAATGCTTAAAGATTATGATAAAATAATAAGCCATTTCTATCCTATGAATTGGCTCGGTATATATGCAAAAAAGAAATACAAAGTAAAGTATGTATACCATAATCACGGCATAGGCCATCCTGAATTGTTTGAAAGTTTTCTTGAAAGAACTTATATGAGGTTATTTAGGCTATTGACCAACTACACAGCAAAAAAAGCAGACAAAGCAATAAGCATAAGCGATTATCTAAGAAAAGTTCTTAAAAAAGAAACAGGCATTAATAGCGAGATTGTATATGATTCAATAGACAGAAAAAGGTTTCATAAGGGCGTATCTGGTAAAAAAATAAGAGAAAAATATAAACTTGGTAATAATCCTATATGCTTATATGTTGGAAGAATATCTCCACACAAAGGCATAGATTTACTGATTAAAGCATTCAACCTCGTATTAAAAGAAAAACCAGAAGCAAGATTGATAATAGTTGGGAAAAAAACATTCGGAAACTACAGTAAAAAATTAGAAAAGCTAGCTGACAATGTTGATCCAAAAAAGATAATATTTACAGGATTTGTCGCTGATGAAGAGCTTCCGGATTATTACGGAGCTTGCAGTGTCTATACTACTGCAACATTATGGGAAGGTTTTAATATGCCTGTTGTTGAGGCTCAAGCATGCGAAAAACCTGTGGTGGCATTCAACATAGGACCTCACCCAGAAGTTGTAAAGAACGGAACTCTTGTTCCAGAAAAAGATATAAAAGCGTTTGCAGATGCGGTTTTGGAATTGATAAAATGAAAGTTCTAATAATAAACGACATTTATGGAAAAATAGGAGGCGTTAATACAGCAATAACTAACCAAATAAAAAGCCTTGAAGAAATTAAATTTAATATATTAAGTTTAGGAAATAAAAAATTTAATGAAAATAACATAAAAGTAATCAAAGAAAGCAGGATAAAAGTATTAAGATATCTACAAGGGATATTTATTTTTCCTAAAGCGTATTTCTCAATAAAAAAATATATTAAAAAGATTAATCCAGACATAATTCACTTGCACAACATAGACAGATATCCTTTAACAATTTTATTAGCTTGTAAAAACAAAAAAGTTGTAAGAACAATACATGATTATGGAGTTATCTGTCCAACTATGTGGTGCGTGAAAAAAAACACATTAAAGGTGTGTGAAGGTGGCATAGGTCCCAAATGTTATAAAAATTGCATTTCTTTTTGGAAGTATCTAATATACAAAATAATATTCCTCAAAAATCCATTGCAAAAAAAGATAGTTAACAAATTTATATCTCCTTCTAAAACATTAAAAAAATATTTAGTAAAACACAAATTCAAAAATGTAAACTATGTGCCGCTTTTCGTTAAGCTACCTGAAGCAAAAAAAGTTAAGAAAAAGAAAAACAGTTTGCTTTTTGTTGGATCTTTAACTAAACAAAAAGGCATAGGATTATTGATCAAAAGCATCCCTTATATCAAAAAAAAGATTCCAGACATCAAATTACATATAGTCGGCGAAGGTGAAGAAAAAGAAAAGATTGAACAATTTATTAAACAAAATAAAATTTCAGATAATATCATTATGCATGGAAAAATGAAACATTCTAAATTATCAAGATTATATGCAGAATCATCATTATTTGTCATGCCAAGCGTTTGGCTAGAACAGTTCGGATTAGTAGGAATAGAATCAATACTTTGCGGAACTTCTGTAATCACCACAAGTCGCGGAGGTATAGTAGAATGGCTAGACGAAGGAAATAACGGCTTTTTTTTTAGAGATATAAAACCTAAAATTATAGCAGATGATATAATAAATGCTATCAGACATAATATACCTGCACACAAACTTAAAAAAAATCAGGAAAAAATAAAAAAAGAATACAATAAAGAAAATTACAAGAATAATATGCAAAAGATATATAAAGAGTTAATATAAAATAAAACAAATGAAAAAACCAAACTTATTCATAGTAGGTGAGCCTAAATGCGGAACAACAGCACTTTACGAATTTCTCAAGCAACATCCCAAAATATATATGTCAGAATTCAAAGAACCACATTTTTTTTGCACAGATTTTCATAAAGAAAGCGATAAACAACACGGAAAAAAAAGATTTTTTCCAATAAGAACATTGAAAGAATACATGAAATTGTTTCCTCAAAAAAAAGAATATATATATGAAGGAGAAGGTTCAACCAATTATCTATATTCAAAAACTGCTGCAAAAAACATATATCGCTTCAATAAAGATGCTAAAATTATAGCTATGTTCAGAGAACCCGTCGATTTTTTATATTCTTATCATTCTCATAGTTTAATAGCCCATGGTGAAACTATCAATAATTTTAAAAAAGCATTAGATATAGAAGAACTAAGAAAACAAAATAAAAAAATCCCTAAAAGAAATATTGCAGCTTCATATTTATATTATAAAGACAGAATTAAATTCTGCGAACATATAGAAAGATTTACAAAAATTTTTCCTAAAAAAAATATAAAAATAA
>CAYSVS010000044.1:0-11428 GCA_964434475.1 uncultured Methanosarcinales archaeon | reverse complement strand
ATTATGGGTTGAAGATAACTTTGGCAGTCCGTATACTTCATCAGGAAACTATTATTATCCAAACGGAACTTTTATTACAGTAAGAAATACTAACGATACTGATGCAGGATTGGCAGGAATTAAATTCCAGATGACTGGTGATACGGGTGCGAATCCTATAGGTTATTTTGCATTTGTAGATTCTGATGTTGATGGTCGTGGTGATTTTGTTTTTGGTCAAAGACAAGGTGCTGGTGTTTTATATGCTGAACAGATGAGACTGGATAAGGATGGTAATTTAGGAATAGGAACTACAAATCCAAGCGCTGCATTGCACATAAACGCAACAACTGGTTTGAAGATAGGCAATACTGGCTATACCTCAGGCGGGTATCCTTGGAACTTTAAGCAAAATTCTAATGGGGATCTAACATTTGAGTACGATAGCAATGAGTTCATGAGAATTGAGAATTCAGGAGATGTTGCGTTTAGTAGAGGCAATAGTATGTTGCCGCAAGCTACTGTGCATATCAACAACACATTGATGCTTGAGCCCACAGACTCACCAGATGAAAGTTGTGATGCAGGTCATGAAGGTACGATATATTACGACGAATCAGAGAGCGCGCCTTGCTTCTGTAATGGAGCAAATTGGGTAAGGTTTGATGATGGAATTACTTGCACATAATTTTTTTATTTTTTTTAGATGTTAACAAAATTAGGACATCTGTTCCTAAAATTGAAACAAAAGAAGGATCAATATCATGAAAGAACTAAACGACTTAAAAATGAGTAACATTACTCAAAAATGGGTAAATACACTAAAACCTTTTTCTAGAGATTATGATGCTAAAATGACTGGAAGCACCATCTCAAGGCTTTCTGGATTCCCTCAACAGACTGTTTCCAGATATATGGATAAATTGGTTGCCTTGAATCTTGTCTCTTATGTAAAAGACGGAAAGAATAAGTTGTTTTATCTAGATTTAAGAAAACAACAGACTAAAATCCTGTTAAACATTGTTGAAAATCAAAGATCCTTGGTTTTTATGAATGAAAACAAGATAATATCTCCAATAATTCAGGAGCTTTTAGGCTATTGCAACAGTATCATTATCTTTGGCTCTTATGCTTCAGGCAAATACACAAAAACCTCTGATCTAGACATTGTTATTGTAGGAAATTACGATAAGAAGAAGATCAAATATTTTAGAAATAGACAAAATTTAGAGATCAATGAACACTATGTGTCCTTTTCTGAACTTAAAAGCCTGCTGAAGAAGAAAAATCCTTTGGCTATAGAAATCATGCATAACCATATTTTATTTGGAGATGTCTCTAAACTGATCGATTTTTTTATTGAGGTGCACAAATGAACCTTGAAAAAATCAAATGGTGCAGTGAACAGAAGAAAGGCATCCAGATTGTTGAAGAGAAGCAGCATCTAAGCGATTCTTATCTCAAGGATGCAGACGATACATTGGAAAGTATGCTTGTAAATAAAGGTAAATGGAAGCTGATAACTGGCTACTATGCATGTTACAGTGCTTATTATGCATTGTTGATAAGGTGTGGGATAAGGTGTGAAATTCATGATTGTAGTATTGAACTTATGGATTTGTTTGGTTTTGATGATAATCAAATTAAATTCTTGATAAATTTGAAATCAGATAGAATTAAAGTTCAATATTATCTTAAGCAGATTGAACTGACTAATGAGAATGATGTCAAAAGATTTGTATCAAGGTGTAAAGAGATATTGAATGATCTTAACTCGCAAAAAATAGAAAACATAAGAAAAAGATTAAAAGGAGAGCTTTCATAAAGAAAGCTTTATATATTATGATTGATAAAAATTACAAAAAAAGGTGGTATTTCATGAGGGGAGATAAATTAACAATATTAGGTCTATTTTTACTAATCTTAAGTTCAATTGTTTTGGCTGAGATAAGCCATCCTGCTGCAGAGATCTTACCAGGAGAGTTTCCTGCTGGAGATTATAAGTTCACAGGATATGTGAACGTAACTGATAAGCTTCATACACCGGAAGTATGTTTGGATGGCGATTGCCAAACAAGCTGGGCAGTAGGCGGTGGAAGCACATATTGGAACCTTACAGGCGAAAATCTTTTTCCCTCAAATTTAAGTTATAAGGTTGGTATAGCAAAAACAAATCCTGAATATACTTTGGATGTAGGAGGATATGTTAGAGCTGCACGTTATTATGTTGCATCAGGTTGGGCAGAGATACGTCCAGAAATAGATGCAGACAGGACTATTTATTTCAATAGTACTACATCTAATCTTAATGGTGGATGGGCTTTTATTCATGCAAATCAGTCAAATATGCTTATGAAAATATCGAATAATGGCAATGTTGGAATAGGCACGACTGCTCCAACAAATACTTTGGAAGTGACTGGAAGCCAATACCCTTCTATAAAAGTCGATTCTGATCAAGGTGTCGGCGGTGATGCATCTGTATATTTGACTGGAGACAGGGATGCAACTGGAGCTCTTGGAAGACTATCTGTAATAAATCGCCAGGCAGGAGAAGCGGAAATAGTATCTTCTATCGATTTCTATAGGGATGGTGCAGACGATGCTGGAGATATTCGTTTTTTCACACAACCTACTGGAGATGCCCTTACATCAAGGATGGTTATTACATCTGACGGTGAAATAGGTATAGGCACAACTAATCCAGAAAGTAAGTTGCAAATCACAGAAGATATTGATTCTAATTTTTATGGTCTTTTAGTTGAGAATACGCACGTTGGAAGAAATGCAGTCGTTGAAGTAAGAAATACTTGGACTAATATGAGTTTAGGTCAGGATTGGCTTACTACAACCAGTAGACTTTTTTTAGGTGGTGGTACTTATATGTCATTAAATACAAATGGCACAGAACAGATGAGGATAACTGCTGGCGGCAATGTGGGTATCGGCACGACAAATCCAAGTTCTAAATTAGATGTTAATGGAAGCATCTATTCAAATCAAAAATGGATATGGCAACAAGTTGATCAATCAGACTCTAGCAATGGCGAAGAAAAAGCATCTTTACACTCAGCATATTCCTACTCTAATTTACGTATTGCTGGTAAAGCTTCAAATGATAATTATTATATTTTATCAAATCCAACAACGCAATCAGGAGGAGGATCAAATCCTACATCTATTACATACAAATTAGTAGGTAAGGGTATTAATGAATTTTATGCTAAAGGAGTCTGGAGAAATGCAGGTGGTAATCAAGGTAACACTACTGTTAGAGCATACTATTCATATGATGGTATAAATTGGACACAGATTGATTCAGATAGTGGTATTAATCCAATTGTTTCAGGAAAAATTACAATTTCACCTAATAATGAACGTCCAGATCAAATTTATATAAGGTTTAATGATACTGGCGTAAGTGGTGGTTCATGTTATCAAGATTATTGTGGTTGGCAATATTTGGGTATTGATGTAAAAAGTCAAGACGTTGCAAATTTAGTATCTAGAAATATATTAGGGAATTTAATTACAATTTCTGCTAATGGCAATGTAGGAATATCTCAAACAACACCAAACTCAACTTTACAAGTAGGAGATCCGACAGATGGTAATTATGACTATACTCAGATAGATGCAGGAACATCAGCACCTCCAGCAGGACATTGTACAACTGCAAACGATAGAGGAAGGATGTGGTATAAGTATGATACTGATGTACTCTATATTTGCGATGGCTCATCTTGGCAAACGCATTGATTCTTCATAATTGTCGGTTATAACCTACAATTATTTAAATTTTTATAGGTTATAACCGAAACACATATAAATAAATTAGACTTTTCTATAAATTATGATATTAGAACAACAAATTTTGGAAGTAATAGAAAACTGGAGAAAAAAAGTCAAGCAAGAATTAAAACCTAGAGAAATATCAAAACAGATTATTAAAAATATATCTAAAGAAATCATAGATCTTGTGGGTGTAAGGCGATCAGGCAAATCTTCTCTCCTGTTCTTGATTATACGGGAGCTTGGATTAGAAGATGATGGTTATATTTATATAAATTTTGAAGATCCTGCATTTATAGGCAATTATAATGTAGAACTGTTAGAACTAATATGGAAAACATATCAGCTGCATTTCAATCCTAAAAAAAAGCCATATCTATTCTTGGATGAGATTCAGAACATTCCGCAATGGGAACAATGGGTAAGAAAAATGCGTGATCTTGAACTAGCACATATTTTTGTTACAGGCTCATCCTCTCAGTTGTTAAGCAGGGAATTTGGCACAAAACTTACAGGCAGGCATATATCATTTAGAATATATCCTTTAACATTCAAAGAGTTTTTGATATTTGATGATTTTAAGATTCCTGAATCTGATGCAGATTTCATCAGAAACAAGATAAAGATTCTTAAAAAATTTAACTTTTATTTCTCAATAGGAGGTTTTCCGCAGATAATCCTTTCAAAGAATGAAGAACAGCTTAAGGATTATTTTGAAGATATTTTGTATAAAGATATAGTCATAAGGCATGGGATAAGGGATGTTAATCTTTTAAGACGATTGGCTGTTTTTTGCCTGACAAATGTAGGTAAAAAGATATCGCTTAATTCTATAAAGAAGCAGCTAGACATGTCAATAGATTCTGTGAAAAGCTATCTTTCATATTTAGATGAAGCTTTTTTGATATTTCAACTTAATTTTTTTTCATATTCTTTGAAGAAACAGGAAATAAGAAACAAAAAAATATACTGTATAGATAATGGGATCAGAAATGCAGTTTCATTCAAGTTCTCCCAAGATCAAGGTAGATTGGCAGAAAATCTAGTTTATATGGATCTTAAAAAAAAAGGTAAAGATATATTTTATTGGGAAGATAAAAATGAAGTTGACTTTGTTGTTAAGCATAAGGATAACACACTTTCTGCAATAAATGTTTCATATACTAACGATATTGATGATAGAGAAATAAGAGGATTAGTAGAATTTAAGAAAAAGTTCAAATCCAAAACAAAAGAATTGATAATCATTACAAAAGACATATCCAAAAAAGAGAAAGGTATAGATTTCATCCCATTGTGGAAATGGGTGCTTCAATGAATTTTTTATTTTCTTTATTATAGAAATATTTATAATATAAACAATAAAGTAATCTAAAAGGTGATGTTTATGAAGCCAAAAAAACAGAATTGGTTGATTTTCGGATTGATCTTGGTTGTTGTTATCTTAGCTGGATATATTGCCATGGGAAGATACAATGCAGCTAAACAACAGGAACAATTGAGCATTTTTGAGCAAGGAGCGCAATACGGCTATGAACAAGCTGTGATGCAGTTGGCTCAGCAGGCTGCAACATGCCAACAAGTGCCATTGTATGTTGGAAACCAAAGTATTAATCTAGTGGCTGTTGAATGTCTTCAAGCAGCTCAGCAACAACAGCAAGTGCAAGGATAGATTTCTTTTTACTTTTAATATGTTACAATAGAACGTAACATTTCTTTTTTTCTGATTTTGTTTACTTCTATTTGCTGTGTAACAAGTTCTGTATCACTTTTGAAATAAAGTGTAACAATTTTTATATCACTTTCGAAACATTTAAATATATTTGATGTTTTACTATCTTGATGGACAGGCAGGATATTTATTATGTGTTATTTGAACAGCAAAAATATTTTAGAAAAAGCGAGGATTTGATAGATAGAGAAATAACTAAAGATATAATTGCACTTAAAGATTTGAAAATGCCAATAATCATTACAGGAATCCGGCGTTGCGGTAAATCTTCTTTATTAAAAATATTGAAAGATAAGTTTAACCTTGAAGATAAAGAATTTCTATATATAAACTTTAATGATGAACGGTTGATCAATTTCGAAACTTCTGATTTTCAGAAAATAATGGACTTTATTATTGAACACAAGAAAAAGGGATGTACTTTGTTCCTTGATGAAATTCAGGAAGTGGATAATTGGGAGAGATGGATAGATAGGATAAAAAGGCAATATACTATTTTTATAACAGGATCAAATTCTAAACTGTTAAGCAAAGAGATATCTTCTGTTTTGACAGGCAGGTCTGTAAGTTTTGAATTGTTTCCGTTTAGTTTCAAGGAATTTCTTGATGCGAAAAAAATAGATATCCTTAATTGGAATGTTGATCTGGAAAAACAATCAAGAATACGAAAAGAATTCAAGACATTTTTAGAGTCAGGAGGATTCCCACAAAGAGTTATCACTAACAAACCTGTAATTGTTTCTGAACTGTATAAAAATATATTATATAGGGATATTATCAAGAGATTCAATCCTAATTTAACAAAACAAGTTAAGGAAATATCTCTTTATCTTATCTCAAATATTACTTCACAAGTAAGTTTAAGGACACTGTCAAAAATAAGTGATGTTAAGAATATTGCAACTGTTAAGAATGTAGTCAGTTCGTTTGAAGCTGCATTCTTGTTCTTTTTTTCTAATAAATTTGATTATTCTTTAAAAAAACAATCGCAAAACCCTAAGAAAACATTTTGCATCGATAATGGATTTATCGCTTCTGTTGGTTTTAGATTTTCTCATGATAAAGGTAAGCTTTTAGAAAATCTGGCAGCTATTGAAATAAAAAGAAGAAAGTTTGAGTTATACTATTCAAAAGATAAAGGAGAATGCGATTTTGTTGTCAAGAAAGATTTGAAAATACTAAATGTCATACAAATATGTTATAGTATTAATGAAGATAATAAGAATCGAGAAATAAAAGGATTATTGGAAGCCATGGATAAATTTAAGCTTAAAAAAGGATTGATTTTAACTTATGACCAAGAAGATAAGTTAAATATAGACAATAAAAAGATAATAGTCTTGCCGGTATGGAAGTGGTTATTAGAATGAAAATAAACATATTTCTCAACAAGTCTGTAGAAGAGAATGCTGGCGTATATTTTGACAAGGCAAAAAAAGCAAAGAAGAAGATAAAAGGTGCAGAAGAAGCTTTAGAAAAATCCCTGAAAAAACTTGAGCAGGAAAAAAAGAAGAAAGCAAAAGCTGAGCAGAACATACCTGAAGAAAAACAGCAAAGAAAAAGGGAATGGTATGAGAAATTTAGATGGTTTTATTCAAGTGAAGGTTTTTTAGTTATAGGCGGAAAAGATGCTACAACAAACGAGATAATAATAAAAAAACATACTGATGAGAATGATGTTGTTTTCCATACAGAAGCTCCAGGAAGTCCGTTTTTTGTTATAAAGACAGAAGGCAAAGTTCCAAAAGATACATTAAAAGAGACAGCACAGGCAGCTGCATCATACTCAAAAGCTTGGAAATTAGGATTAAGTTCAAGTGATGTTTTTTATGTAGAGCCAAGCCAAGTCAGCAAAGAAGCTCAATCTGGAGAATATATCGCAAAAGGTGCATTTATGATAAGAGGAAAAAAAACAATTCTAAGGCCGAAGCTAGAGCTTGCTATAGGCATAACAAAAGATAAACAATTGATAGGCGGGCCAGTAGAAGCGATAAAGCATAATTCAGAAAACCATATCATAATAAAACAAGGAAGAAACAAAGCTTCAGATAGTGCAAAAAAGATAAGAAAAGCATTAGATTATGATGATCTTGACGAGATCATAAGATTCTTGCCAGCAGGTGGAACTGATGTTAAAACATAAGAAAACATCAAAAAAAGGCGATAATGGCAAAGTTTTGATAATCGGTGGAAGCAAGGAATATGTTGGCTGTCTAACGTTAGCAGGTATAGCCTGCCTAAGAAGCGGAGTGGATTGGGTTACTGTAGCTTGTCCTGAAAAAGCAGCTTGGGCTGTAAATAAACTATCTCCTGATCTGGTAACCGCAAAATTAAAAGGAGATTATATTTCATTAAAACATTACAAAGAAATAAAGAAACTTGCAGAAAAACACGATGTAATTCTTATAGGCAATGGAATAACATTAAAGTCAAAACAGATAGTAAATAAATTAATAAAAACAATAGACAAGCTTTTAGTTATTGATGCTGACGCGATAAAAGCTATTTCATTAACAGATGTAAATAATGCTATACTTACTCCTCATGAAAAAGAATTAGATATTTTTCTAAAAAATTCTAAATTAAAAAAATTGAATAAGATAAAAGATAAAAAACAAAGATTAAAACAGCTTCAAAAATACATAAACAATAATATTATCCTGCTAAAAGGTCCTATTGATTACATAATATCAAAAAACAAGATAAAAACAAACAATACTGGAAACGAACGCATGTCTGTAGCTGGAACAGGGGATGTTTTGGCTGGTATAACAGCAGGATATTTAGCACAGACAAAAGACAATTTCAAAGCAGCATATTTAGCTGCAAAAAACAATGGCAAGATAGGAGATTTTCTTTATAAAAAGTTCAGATATTCTTACATAGCAAGCGATATGCTTAGCTTGATAAAGAAAGAATAGTCTGTATAGCATACTTAAGGTTAAAACTCCTTATGCTCTATGATGCTCCCTATGGGAAAGCAAAGCAGTCAGCAATACCTTAAAGATTTTTCAAGATGTTATTGACATGCCAAAAAATAACAGCTATACTATTTTAATCTAAAAATAAAAACCCTAATAAGTAATAAAGTATATATTATTTAAGAAAAGATGTAAAGTTTTTTAAATATGCTTGATATGTAAATATTAAAATGTCTTCAAAGAAAGAACTTAGGGATAAAGCAAAGTACATGGAGCCAGTTGCAAGGATTGGCAAAAATGGGATGACTCATAATATTTTGGACGAGATAAGAAAGAATCTGAAAGCGAAGAAGCTTGTGAAAGTAAGATTTCTAAGGAGTTTTGTAGAAGATAAAGATAGAAAACAATGCGCTAACGAAGTTGCTGAGAAAACAAGATCCGAGTTAATAGATGTTGTGGGTAATGTTGTTGTTCTGTATAAAAGATAGTTAGTGATTATAAACTAGTCTTCTTTTTTTGAACATAGACCTAAGTTTTTGTCTTTTCTGTTCGTTTTTCTTTTTTTCTTTCTCTGATTGCTGTCTTTCATGTTCTGTTTGTATGGCTTTAATCTCTTTTTCATATATATTATCTATCCTTGCTGATATCTGATAAACCATCTTTGTTTCGTGTCTGATTATATCCTTAAGTATTCTTATCATCTTTTGGATCTTTTTTATATACTTGAACAGATCATTGAAATCTGCTGTAATCCATCTGTAATTTTTCAGATTATTTATCTGATGGCTGGCATAATTTACATCATCATACAATTTTGTTTCAAGTTCGATATATTCTAAATTGTGTTCTTCTTTGAATTTTTCAAAATCCTGTCTAAGCTGCAAGAAAACTTTGATCTTATCTCTTCTATTTTCTCCTTTTTCTATATCTACCATCAGCCTATGCATATCTTTGAGTACTTTATCCTGATCAATCATGATATTCTTTAGCTTATTACAGTGTAATCTAGCATCGTCAAGTATACCTATGATATTATCTATTACATTTCTAAAATTAAATCCTTGTGGACCAGAACGCATATCCTTCTTTATCTTGTTAAGTATAGAAACTTCTTTTTGCAATAATTTTGCTTCGTCTAGAATGTTTTTATATTCTTTAGCTACAAAATCTCTTGAAGCTCTGACTATATTATAATGTCTGTGCCATAAAAAACCCATAATGCCCATGATTTAACCTCTTTTTCAATACTGTTTCTTTTACGATAGATTTATATATTCAGCATTTATAAAGTTTTCCATGGCTTTTACAGATATAAAGAAGATAGAGAATTATCAATTTTATCTAGATAAAGCTATAAAAAGAGCTCAGAATAAAGCGTCATTAGCAAGACAGAAGAAATCAAAAGAAGAAAGAATAATCAAATCAAGAAATATCGAACTACTTAAGATAAACATCATCGCAGATATACTTTCAGCTGAGCTTAAGGATATAATTGAAAAATTCCCTCATGTCAATCAGATGGATGATTTTTATGCTAATCTTGTTAAGGCGACTATAGATTATGGTATGCTAAAAAAATCTGTTGCAGCATTGATATGGGCAAGAAAAAAGGTTGCTGATTTTAATGCATTATATTCTCAGAAGATAGGCAGATGCAAGGATATAAGGGCAATGAACAATTATAGAAAACAATATTATGGTAGGATTAGCTCTTTGATGAAACAAGTAAAAGATGCATTCGTCTTCTTAGAAGAAGCTAGGAAAGTGATTCGAAACTTTCCAACCATCAAGACAAAATTTAAGACAATAGCTATTGCAGGTTTTCCTAATGTGGGCAAGACAACGTTGCTGACAAAATTGACAGGAGCGAAAGCAGAGATATCAAACTATGCTTTTACAACAAAAGGTATCAATATAGGATATTTTGAGATATATCCTCAAAAGATACAGGTAATTGATACTCCTGGAACATTGAACAGGTTCAATAAGATGAACATGCCTGAGAAACAGGCATATTTGGCATTAAAATATCTTGCTGATGTCATTGTCTATATGTTTGATCTTACAGAAGCAAGTTATCCTCTAGATCAACAGAAAAAATTGTATGATGAAACCAAAAAATTGGATAAGCCTATGCTTGTGTATTTCAGCAAAGTAGACATGTTAAAGGATAATAAGCAGTTGAAGAAGATGTCTAAGAAGTATGATGTTATCAGCTATGAAGAATTCAATGAAAAGATAAAAAAAATGTTAAAGAAAAAATAGAATCATTTTGTTACTTTCTCTATTATTTTTTCATAACCGCTTAATGCTGATATAATTTACGTTTAGAACATAGATGTTTTGATAACTTCAAATAAATTGAACAAAATCATCATCATCATTTGTTTCAAGCCTCAACTATTGTGCATTTGCAGGGAAACTTCTGGCTCGCTCTCTTTAATGCAAGTTTAGCTATAGGCACTTGAGCTTTATTTACTCTTGCAGAGATTATTGTCTGACCTTCTTTTATCTGAGCTGCACAGCCGATAATCTTGCCGAATGATTTTTTCATGCCTGTACTCATCCTATCAGCTCCTGCTCCGCTAGCAAGAGGATTTTCTCTTAGGATATGATGAGGGTATACTCTAATCTTCATATGATAGTTGCCTTTTCCTGCTCTTTTTTCAAGGCATCTGTTTGCTGTCTGTCTGGCAGCTTCTAGAGCATTGTGTCTTATCTGTAGAAATTCTTTAGATTTTAGTTCAATCATATGCGTGAATTCTTTAGAAGGATCTCCTAGATCAAACTTAACTATATTTGAGTTAGGCTTAGCTCTAACATAACTCTTAGACCTATATTTACTGAATCTTGTATAAGGTCTTTCTGTTCTTCTATATGTACTAGCTTTTCTTAATCTTGCCATAATAGCCAGAAATTTGACCTTATTTAAAAAAGTTTCTGTTTTTGGTATGTGCATAGCTAATAATTCTTGAAATCATCGCATCTATATTCTCCAGTACAA
>CAYSVS010000043.1:0-11473 GCA_964434475.1 uncultured Methanosarcinales archaeon | reverse complement strand
TGCAACGTTCCGTAGGAAAATTTTAGAGTTTTTGGATTACTGATAAATTCGACCGCAGGGAGTGTATATGTCCGAAGGACGAGAGAGGGGCGTCAGATTTTTTGCTTCTTTTTTCTAAAAAAAGAAGATAGAAGGGGCGTCTTGTTTTGGTTCTTTTCTGAAAAGAACATTTAGGGGCGTCTTTTACACTTACCACTAGACAAGTGTGCGATAGATTTATATAGATGTTTGTTAATAATCTTATGTAAGCTTACATAAAGGGGATGATGATGGCTAAAAAAAGAGTAACTTTATTTGTGGATTCTGAAATTTATGATAAATTTAAAGAGCAGTGCGATAAAAAAGGATGGATTGTTTCCAAACAATTTCAAAATTATATGGAAAAAGAAGTAAAAAAAGAGGTTAAATAATGGACACTATTTTAGTTCATCCAACGCAAGAGAATTTTCATTTAAGTAGAGATACTTTGGAGTCCTTACCATATCAAGATAAAATCATTAAAAAAGTAGTTAAAAAAATTGAACAAGAACAAATAGCAAAGATTAAAGAAGATACCCTTGGAGTTTTATTTGAAAAATTAATAAGAGAACAAGAAAAAAAGGATTTAGGGCAGTTTTACACTCCGCAAGAAATCGTTAATTATATGGTCAATTTTCTTGATATTAAAGCAGATTCTAAAATCTTAGATCCAACTTGTGGATGTGGTGTTTTTTTAGTAACTGCATATAATCATTTAAAACAAAAGAATCCTAATGCAATAAATAACATCTTTGGTGTTGATTTAAATAATTCTGCAACAAAGATAGCAAGAATAAATTTATGGTTAAGAAATGGTCAAGATTCAAACTCACTAAACATTCTTGAAAAAAATATTAAAATAGGGAATTCTATTGTTGAGAATAAACTTATGGATAAAAAAGCTTTTGATTGGAAAAAACAATTTTCGGAAATTCTTGATGAGGGCGGCTTTGATTTTATAATCGGAAATCCCCCTTATGTAACTTTAAAGAATAAAAGAGATTATGATGTTTCTGAATCTTTCTTCTCTCATATTGCTAATGGTAGCACAAATGCTGCTTCTTTAGTTATTGCTAAATCTTATGAGCTTCTCAAAGAGGGTGGAGTGATGGCTTTTGTTTTGCCTAAAACATTAATTAGAGTAAACTCATATTCAAGATTAAGGGAATTTTTATTAAATAATTCCAAAATATTACATATACTTGATTTAAGTACTTGTTTTAAAGATGTTCGAGGAGAACAGGTTGTTTTATTCATACAAAAAACAACTAAAAAAGAACAAATACAAAATAATAAGGTTTTAATCAAGTTATTTGATAAGGATAAAGAATTTTTTGTTCCTCAAAAAACTTTTCAAAAATATAATACTTTTTTGATGTTTGAAGATAAGTCTTATTATGAGTTGATAGATAAAATTAAAGGAAACAATTTAGAAAATATTGCAGACATTTTTAGAGGAATTTCTATAAGTCCAAATTCTAAGATTATATCTAAATCAAAGGGCAAGGAAAATGTTTCAATTATTAAGGGTAATGATATTTCAAAGTCTTTTTTTACAAATGGTTTTTTTATTGATGCTAAATGTTTAATGAATGATTCTTCGAAATTAGGAGAACTTCAAAAGAGAAAAATAATTCTTCAGAATATCTTTTCAAGAGAAGCAGGGATTATTTCCGCAATAGACGAAAAAGGAAATTTGAATTTTGATACTGTAAGTAACATTATTCTTAAAGACAAATCTTACGAATTAGATTATATCTATGGCTTGTTAAATTCTAAATTGATAAATTTCTATTTGATGTATGCAGTTTTCAATAAATCAAAATTAACCATGCACACAGATAAAGTTTATTTAGGCAAAATTCCAATTAAAAAAGTTACTAAAGAAAAACAAAAAGAGATTATTAGTCTTGTTAGAGAAATTAATCAAGGTAATATAAAAAAATTATTGCCTGAATTGGATAAAAAGGTCTATAAGCTATATGGATTAACTAAAACTGAACAAGATAAAATAAACATGGCATTAAAGCAAATAATGTCTGAAAAAAGTTTGTGGTAAAATGGGAGAACGAATGAATAATTTAACAGGGAAAGAATGGTTACAATACTCTTTTAGTATTTGGAAAGATATTGAAAAAACCAACGGAGAAAGGAAATTAAAACATCCTGCTATGTTTCCAACTCAATTAACATCAAGATTAATTCAAATTCACACTAAAAATAAAGGGGAAGTTGTTTTAGATCCGTTTTTAGGAAGTGGAAGTACGGTCGTATCTGCCTATAAATTAGGTCGAAAAGGAATAGGATTTGAACTTTCTAAAGAATACATTAAATTATCTGAAAATAGAATAAAAGAAACTCAGTTAAATTTAGAACAAAAGCCAGAGGATTTAATTAAGCCAGAAATTTATAATAAAACTATTTTTGATATTCCTAAAACATTAAAAGAAGATTCTGTTGATTTAGTTATTACATCTCCGCCATATTGGGATATTCTAAACGCCAAAAGGTCAGCCGATAGAAAAGAAATAAGAAATTATAGTAATTCAAAAGATGACTTGGGAAATATCGCAGATTATCAAGAATTCTTAAATAAACTCAAAACAGGATTTGAAGGCGTCTATAAAGTTTTAAAGAAAGGAAAATATTGTATCGTTGTGGTAATGGACATTAGAAAAAAAGCAAAGTTTTATCCATTTCATATGGATATGATAAACAAAATGCAAGAAATTGGTTTTGAATTAGATGATATGATTATTTGGGATAGACAAAAAGAGTATAATAATATGCGTCCTCTTGGTTATCCATTTGTATTTAGAGTAAATAAAGTTCATGAGTTCATACTCATATTTAGGAAGTGAAAAAATGTTAAATGCAGATATAGCTTATTTATTGGGAATGATTGTCGGGAAAGGACAAATAATTAGAGGAAATAGAGATACGGAGATTATCATAGATATTCCACATAAAAATTTAGTGATTGAAGGAGAGAATACCCAACAATCAGTAAAGTCAAGTTTATTAGATATTGTTGGAAGATTAAAAATTCTTGTTGGAGCAGATATGGAATGGGACACCTCAAGACCAAACATCGCCCATATTTCTTTTTCAAAACCAAATGGAGATTATTTGATAAGAACTATTAACACATATTTGAAAAACCATGTAAGCTGGAGAGATGTAAGAATACCAACAGAAATATTTTCTGCAACAAAAGACATAAAATTAGAATTTTTAAGAGGAATTGCCGACGTAACAGCTCATATAAGAAAAAGTAATGTTGCATGGAAAGATTATGAAAATAGAGTTTATGTTGAAATAATGGTTAATTGGGATTTGTGCATAGATATTGCGAATTTGCTAAAAGAATTAGATGTTCCAGTTCAAACAATTAGGTTTGCTCATCCAAACATAGTTGATCCAAATTTGAAAAAATATAATGAAGGTTCAAAAGAATTTTGGAATAAAGAACATCAAATAAAAGTATGGGCAGAAGAATTTGAAAAAGTAGGTTTTAATATTGACCATAAAAATAAGCTTCTAAAGAGATTTGCTGACTTAAACAGAAAAAATTGGAAAGAAGCATCAAAAGATTCTAAAAAATATAAGGATAAACCAATTTCAGAAGCACATCATAAATTTTATTGGGAGACTAAGGAAATAAACAGGAAAAAACCAAAACATCCAGAAGAAAAAAGTACGAAATTACCCACAAAAGTTAGAAAACATTTTGATAGTTGGAAAGATATGTCAAAGGAGTTAGGTTACGATGAGTAAAGAAGAAGAAAAACTTTATCCTGAAATAAAAGAATGGTTGCAGAATTACTTAACTGATAAATACAAAGGTTATACAGTTCAGACTACTTATGAAACTTCAAGAAGAAACTTAGATGTTGTTTTGAAAAGTAAAGGCATCCAATGTAAAGAAGCAATAGGCTTACAAATAAAAGTAGATATTGTAGGAATTTTGAAAAGAGGCGATGAGTTTAAACTTGTTTTTGTTGAAGTGAAAGACACAGATTTAACTCTCAAAGATTTAGGACAGCTTTGGGGATACACTCAATTAATAGATCCAATAGAATCTTTTTTAGTTTCTTCTAAAGGATTAGGCAGATTATCACATATTATTAATGTCTTGAAAAGAGAAGATTTATTGAAGTTTGGAACAAAAACAAATAAATTTATGCAAATAGCGAAGTGGGATAAAGCGAGAGATTGTATTGATTATTCCAGTTTGACGCCGAAATTATAAGATCACTATGGGAAAAAATAATAAAGAAAAAATTAAATGGTGGACTGAACTTGTTATTTTTCTCATTACTGGAGTTTATGTTTTACTTTTATGGTTAATGAAAGATACAATTATTTCTCATATAAATGTTTTATTGACATTTTTAGTATGGTTTTTTACATTAACAATTGGAGCGATGATTCCGGGAATTGTGTATGAGGGTGGTAAAGGTTATAGTAAAATATTTGGAAATCATCTATTTTCTACGAAAGAGAAAGGTTTTGTGTTTTTTCTGTTAGAGTTAGTAGTAGGTTTTTTCTTAGTTTTGCTTTTTGGTTTATTTTTGAATTGGGTTTTTCCTATTGTAAAAGAATATTTAATATTGATATTTGTAGAGTGGATTTTGCTAGTTTATATTTGGTTTTGTAGAATAAGAAAATATAAATTTCCTTGGTTTTACACATCAATAACAAATTTGATTTTGATTTTATGGAGTTTAATAATCTATTTTTATGTTTAAAACGCCCCTAATAAATTTCTTTTTCGCAGAAAAAGACTATCTTGACGCCCCTTCCTATAAATTCTTTTACGAAGTAAAAGGCAAAATGTCCGAAGGACTAAGCCCCTCTCTCTTTCTAAAAATAAGTAATCCAAAAATTGAATATAACACCTATTATGCGAAATAAATCTTCGTTTAATCAGGTTTTATGTGGAGCATAGTCAAAGCAGTCTCTAAGCTGCTTTCTTAACTGACTTTTTGCCTAGTTCTTTTTTATAGGAGCGAAGCTGTAGATTCTTCTTTCACGAAGCATTTTGTGGAGTTTTTCTGAATTATATAACTTATCCATCAGAAGTAATTCAATCTCTTGAGTTACTCGATTAATAAAATATTTGACATCTCCTAATCTTTTTGTTTGTTTCATTTTATTGTTTTTATAAGAAATAATATGATATAAACATTTTTTGTCTTATTTTATGTGTAAACTACAAAAAAAGATCTATACTGTAGGGATATAAGCCTCTGGGGAGAGTTGCACTCCCGACCTTCGGTTTACGAGACCGACGCAATAGCTACTATGCTACAGAGGCATGGAGAATAAAAATTATTTCTTCAAAGCTTCTAGTGTTTCTGCTTTGTTTTTGAACTTCTTCTGGCAGTCAAAGCATATCGCATGCTTTTTTCCTTTCTCATCCTTTACTATAGTGCCTTTTATTTTGCCCAAAAAAGTTTCAGCAAGTTTTGCATTGCATATTTCGCATTTCATATTTTACCAATGTTTTATTGATTCTTTTAAATCTTTCTCTATTTATAAACAAAAACCATAATCTTTAAATAGTTCTGCATATATATGCATAATGTGGAAAGAAAATGGTGAAATTATGGTAAGACCAAGACGATATAGAAGAATAATGCGGATGCCTAATCATGTTTATTTTAAGCCGCAGGCAGTGCCTTTATCTGCATTGCAGGAAGTGATATTGACTGTTGGCGAGTATGAAGCTATAAGGTTAAAAGATTATGAAAATTTAGGCCAAGTAGAATCTGCAAAAAAGATGGATATTCATCAAAGTACATTTCAAAGAACATTGGCAAGAGCAAGGCAAAAGGTTGCTGACGCTATTATCAATGGAAAAGTAATAAAAATTGAAGGAGGTATGATAAAAATGCCAAGAGGAGATCAAACAGGACCTGCAGGAAGAGGTCCTAGAACTGGAAGAGGATTAAGAGGTAGAATTGCTGGTGCTGGTAGAGGTGTCGGTAGACTACAGTCAGGCGGCAGAGGCAGGATGCAAGGTTTTGCAGAAGGTCCTGGAGGATCATGCAAATGTCCTGAATGCGGTTATGAAACTGCACATATAGTAGGAACGCCTTGTGTTGACAGAAAATGTCCTAAGTGCGGCAAGATGATGACAAGAGCCTAGACACATTTCAACAAATAAATATTTAGGAGGTAGATAAAAATGCCAAGAGGAGATTCATCTGGCCCAAACAGAATGGGTCCAAGAACTGGAAGAGGATTAGGATATTGTAATGGCTATGATATGCCTGGATTTGCAAACTCTAGAAGAGGCTTTGGTAGAGGTATGGGTTTCAGAGGAAGTTTCGGAAGGATGCTGATGCAGCCAGTGCAGCCTGTACAACCTATTCAGCCGACAAAAGAGCAGGAAAAGCAATATCTTGAACAAGACGCAAAAGCTTTAGAGGAAGAACAAAAATTACTTAAAGAAGAACTTGATGACATAAAGAAACGACTAGCTGAATTAGAATGAATCAAGAATTTAAGCAAGCACTAAAAAAATCAGTAATGCCTTTATGGAAAATATTGCCTATTATATTAGGAGTAATACTTTTAGTTAGCTTGGCGAATACATTGATTCCCAAGCAGGCATACACAACATTATTTACTGGAAGTAATATATTTGATCCTTTGATAGGCAGTTCTTTGGGCAGTATATTAGCAGGAAATCCTGTGACTAGTTACATTTTAGGAGGAGAGATGCTTGCTCAAGGAGTTTCTTTATTAGCTGTCACAGCATTTATTGTAGCGTGGGTTACTGTAGGATTGGTCCAATTGCCTGCAGAATCTGTGCTTCTTGGAAAGAAGTTTGCAATAACACGGAACATAATAGCATTTTTATTTTCAATATTGACTGCTATAATAACTGTAGGAATAATGGCGATATTATGAGAACAAGCGAGCAAAGCAGGACAGGATTGTATTTCTTTTTGATAGTTATATTGTTTTATGCAGTTGTTGGAATATTTAATTTTGAAGCTGTTGTTTCAAGCTTATATTTTTTCAAAAATATATTGATAAAGATTATTCCAATATTATTATTCATATTCTGTTTGATGTTTGTAATCAATTATTTTACAAAGCCAGATACTTTAGTTAAATATCTAGGCAAGGATTCAGGAATTTTAGGATATTTTTATGCTACGATAACAGGAATAATATCAACTGGTCCGATATATATGTGGTATCCTTTGCTTAATGAACTGCAGAAGCATAAGGTAAAAAATGGTTTGATAGCAACTTTCCTATACAATAGAGCTATAAAGCCTGCATTACTGCCTTTGTTCATATATTATTTTGGCTTGGCTTATGCTGTTGTATTAACTATTGTGATGGTTTTTGTTTCCATGCTTCAGGGATGGACAGTTGAAAAACTTATGGAGGTTGAAGAATGAAGATAGCTATAGCTAGTTCAAGCGATAAGGAAGAAGCTTTAGTGAGCCCTATAACCGGCAGAGCTGAATTTTATTTGATTTTTGAAGACGACAAATTGATAGAAGCAATAAAGAACCCCTTTGTTGTTGGAGGAGGAGGAGCAGGCGTAAGTGTTGCGCAGATGCTGGCGAACAAGGAAGTTAATGTTGTTATTGGCGGTAAGTTTGGTCCAAATATGACTTCAATTCTTGATGAAAAGAAAATCAAATACATTATGGTGCAGGATATAACCGTAAAGGATGCTGTTAAAACATTTTTGGAGGATGAAAAATGACTGGAGAACATGAAGGAAGAGAAAACTTGAGTGAAAGGACTAAAGATCTTGAAAGAGCAAGGCAAAGCATGATTGAGGAGATAGAAGCCATCAATTGGTATGAAGAAAGGGTAGATGCTACAAAAGACGAAGAGCTTAAAAAAATATTGCAGCATAATGCTAATGAAGAAAAAGAACATATGGCTATGCTTTTGGAATGGGTAAGAAAACACGATAAAGCTATGGCTAAAGAACTTGAAGATAATCTGAACAAGGATGTCGTTAAAAATATAGAAGAGGAGCATTGAAAATGAAACTAGTGATAACTGCAACAGAAAATAAGCTTGATAGTGATGTTGATCCAAGGTTTGGAAGGTGTAAATATTTCCTTGTCTATAATACAGAAACAGAAGACTTTGAAGCTGTAGAAAATCAAGCTGCTTTACAAGGTCATGGTGCAGGTATACAGGCTGGGCAGGTTGTTGGAGATCTTGAGCCTGATGCGATTATCACAGGAAATCTTGGGCCTAACGCATATAGGGTTTTAAGCCAGCTTGGCTTGAAAGTTTATCAGGCTGAAGGAAGCGTGAAAAATGCTATCGAAAATTTCAGGGCAGAAAAGCTTAAACCATTAGGTGTTACTGTTCCAGGACATACTATGCCTAAACTTACAGCAAAAAAAAGTAAAACAATAGCGGTAGCTGCAGACAATGATCAAGTATCTGCGCATTTTGGCAGATGTCCTGTCTTTACATTATTTGAGATTGAAGATAATACGATAGTAAATAAACAAGAACTGGCGAACCCAGGCCATAAGCAAGGTTATCTTCCTGAATTTTTTAAGGAAAAAGGTGTTGATGTTGTTATAGCAGGAGGTGCTGGACCTATGGCTGTTGATATGTTCAAAAGTTTTGGTATTGAGATTGTTGTTGGCGTGAGCGGCAAGGTTGATGATGTTGTTAAAGATTACATGAAAGATAAGCTTGAGCAAGGCGAAAGTAAATGCTCTCCTGGAGAAGGTAAGGGTTATGGTGTTGAAAAAGAAGAAGGCGATAATTCCGAATGAAGATAGGTATAACTGGCGGAAAAGGCGGAACGGGCAAATCAACCATAGCTACTGCTTTGGCGTTTGAGTTGGCGAAAACTAAAAAAGTATTGCTTGTTGATATGGATGTTGATTGTCCGAATGATCATCTTCTTTTGGGTATAGAAAGACAGAAGTTTGCAGACGTTGAACAAAGGATTCCTGGATGGAATTATGATATATGTACAAAGTGCGGAAGATGTGGCAAGGTGTGCAGGCAAAATGCGATAGTTTCAGTCAAAGGTCAGAACCCCATATTTATGGAGCAGCAATGCAATGGCTGTGGTGCCTGCTTTCTAGAATGTCCTGTTGATGCAATATCCTGGACAAAAAAAGACATAGGCAGTATATACAAAGGCAGCAAATATAATATTGATTTTTTATCAGGCGAACTAAAGATAAATGAGTCTGTTTCTGAGTTTGTTGTTTCTGCAGTCAAAGAGAAAATAGATGAAGATGTTTATGATTTTATTATTATAGATACTGCTGCAGGAACGCATTGCGATGTAATTAGTGCATTGGTGGACTGTGATTATGTTTTGGCTATTACAGAACCAACTCCTTTGGGTGTGCACGATTTAAAATTAATACTTGGTCTGTTGAACAAACTAGGAACAAAGTATGACGTTGTGCTAAATAGATATGACGGAGATGATTATCTAGTCAAGCAAGCGCTTGACAAAGAAATATTAGCAAAAGTTCCTTACAGTAAAGATATAGTTGATGCTTATGCAAACGCAAAGCCAATAGAGCATGAATCTATAGTTAAGATAGCAAGGGATTTGAGATGAAACAGATAACTGTATTGTCAGGCAAAGGAGGAGTGGGGAAAAGCAGTATAACTGCTTCATTAGCTGTTACTTTGGCAAAAACCCAAAAGGTAGTTTGTGCTGACTGTGATGTTGATGCTGCTAATCTTGCTTTAATTTTAGGGATAGAAGAATTTAAGGATGAACATTCTATATCTGTAAAGCAGATTGCTAAGTTTGATATGGACAAATGTACAGGATGCGGTAAATGCAAAGACATATGTTATTTTGATGCGATAGGATGGAAAGACGGCAAGCCTTATTTGAAAGAATTTGGATGCGAGGGTTGTGGAGTATGTCCAGTGGTTTGTCCTTTCAACGCGATAAAACTTGTTGATGTAAAAAATGCAAAAATAGGTACAGCAACAACTAAATATGGATTTCCTATAATTACAGGACAGTTGGAGGTAGGGCAGTCAGGCAGCGGTAAGATTGTTGCTAAAGTTAAGGATTTGGCAAAACAACAAGATGCGGATTATATGATAATAGATGCTGCTGCAGGTATTGGCTGTCCTGTGATAGCTTCGATTGTTGGAAGCGATTATGTTATTGCTGTTACAGAGCCAACACCTTCAGGGATATCTGATTTGAAAAGAGTATTGACTATTGTAGAGCATTTCAATATTCCTTATTCCGTAATATTGAATAAATACGATATTAATCCAGGGTATTATAAAGAAGATGTTTTAGCTAAAATACCTTATGATAAAAATTTTGTAAATGCTTTAACTGCACTAAAACCTATTGTTGCATATGATGAAAAATATAAAGAAATTTTTAATCAGATTGCAGATTTTATAGTTGAAGAGGTAAAATAAATGGTAAGCAATACTTTTTTGGGGATAATGTATTTTGGATTGATAGCTATGTTGGGACAACAGGAATTTTTATTGATTTATATGTGAGGTGAGGATTATGGAAGATATGAAAAAATTATTGGATGAGGTCAATGAAAGTTTGGATAAGTTAGGTAAACAAGAGCCTGAATTTATGAAAGGGTTTATGGCTTTTATGGAAGCAGCAGAAAAGCCTAACGGTCTGGACAAGAAGCAGAAAGAGTTGATAGCAATAGCTTTGTCTGTCACAGCGCACTGTAAATGGTGTATCGCATTTCATGTGAAGAATGCATTGGATGTAGGCGCAAAGAAAGAGGAGATAATGGATGTATGTAAGATTGCAGCATTGATGGGCGGTGGACCAGCTTTGATGTATGTCCAGCTTGTAATGAAAGCAATAGAGGATTTTAGCTAATCAATTGAATATATCTTTTAGCTCTTCTTTTAGTTTTATCTTATTTATCTTACCTTCCTGTAATTTTTCTATTATGCCTTTTTGAATAAGCTTGTCTAATGTCCTATGGATCTTAACCTTATGCATTCCTGTTTCAGATTCGAGTTTGCTTTGCTGTATAGGCTCTTTGTTTTTTATAAGTGACCTTACTATGCTTTTTTCATTTTTTTCAAGAAACTTTAATGTTAATTCTATGTTTTTACTTATCTCTTTTTTTTCATTAAGATGTTTTGATATCAGTATGTAAAATGCTAAACTTCCTATGAACAATCCTAAAGAGGAAAGCATCAGTATCATATAGGGTATGGGTATAACACATCCGCAAGCATTGTTGTTTTTTATTGCATCTGAGACATATAATGCGCTAAAGGATACTATGAAGATAAAACCCATTAGTGCAGTAAGTACTAAAAATATGTCTTTTGAAAACTTATTTTCTTTGAAATTAATTAGTTTCATTTTTTGTAACCAACATTTATATATTGTTACAATATAAGAAACGTATGTGCATAGCTAATAATTCTTGAAATCATCGCATCTATATTCTCCAGTACA
>CAYSVS010000042.1:0-11474 GCA_964434475.1 uncultured Methanosarcinales archaeon | reverse complement strand
TGTGCAATTAATCTAAAAAGCTAAGCTAAACAGCAATTATGCAAAGTTCTCTGAAGCTGTTAATATAGCATCAAGATTAGAAGGCATCTCAGATCCTGGGAGCATATATTTTACAGAATCAGTATATCTTGCTATGAACAAAAGCGAGATACCTACAGCAAAAGTAGGATATAGGCATTTCAAAGGAATACCTGAAGAAATAAAGGTTTACAAAGTATTGAGAGAGAAAGGCATAAAAGGATTTTTTAAGCCAAAGCCCATAAAAAGGAAGATAGGAAAAAGATGGATAAAATGGGGAATTACAATATTCATAATATTATTTATCTTTATACAGATGTCAGAAGTGAACAAGCAAAAGGAAGAAAAAGAATTGTTTGAGCAAAAAGTGATACAAAAGGAAGAAGAGATACAAAGGAAGGATATAGAGAGAAAGATAGAGGAAATCTCAAGAGATGTAGAGGAAGCTATAAGAGCAGAAGATAAAAGAAGAGTTGTCAAAGGAATAGATGAGATGAAAAGATTGAATGATGAGATAGGAAACCTTCCAGAATACGATAAAATGATCAGGCATCTTAAAGAAATGCAGGAAAATGACTTTAATGAAGAAATAATAGAGTATAAGAAATAGCATCCAAAGATAAGGAAATATTATCCAATAATTTCAATAATCTTATCGCCAAACTCCTCTGCTGCACTTGGTCCGTTTGCTGTAATAACTTTGCCGTCCACTACAACGCTTTCACCAACATATTCTGCATCATTTTGCTCTAGAATAGGGCTTTGGTTTCCATCGCCATTCCAAACTGTCGCTTTCTTGCCTTTCAACACGCCAGCTTTTGCAAGCACAACTCCTGCATAGCAGATCGAAGCAATGACTATATCATTTTCTTGAGCCTTATGCAATAAACGTTCTAATTCAGACAAGCTAACCAATGCTGGAGAACCTGGTCCGCCTATTACAACAATACAAGAATAGTCTACAATGTTAACATCACTAAAAGCCAAATTTGCATCAACTTTACTGCCGTCTGCTCCTTTACATTCACCTTCTGAAGTGCTTGCGATATCGACAAGAACATCATTTTTTTGAAATATCTCATACGGCTTCTGAAATTCCTGATCTTTAAAACCTTGTTTTGCTATAACCATAAGTATCTTCATATAAATCACTCCATCCCTTTAATCATCATCAATAATGCCCTGTCCGGCTCTTCTGACTTAGTTATTCCGCTTGCTACTAAAATACCTTTTGCTCCTAATTCTATAGCTTTATTCACATCTTCTGTTGTCTTTATTCCTGCACCAACTAGCACAGGAATGTTAGGATTCACGAATTTAACATTTTCTACTGTATCAGATATTATCTCAGGATCCTCTTTGCTTACTGAAACATCTCCCCCTATAAGTTCAGGCGGCTCTATTGCAATAAAATCTGGCTCAAAAACCGCTACAGCTTTTGCTTCAACAGCATCCTTTGCACAAACAATAGTGATAAGATTATTCTCTTTAGCGCGCTTTATGCTCTTTTCCAATACATCCATCCTTAGCCTATGCTCTGAATGATTAAGTAAAGTACCTGCAGCACCTGCTTCTTTTACATCCTCTGCAACTATGTAGCCTGTATGACTCCCAAACTCAATATCATCTATATGCTGAGCCAATACAGGTATGTTTACTTCCTCTGCAACAGTACAAAGATCAACAGCAGATACTGCAACAGCAACATGACTGCCTGTGGTTTTTGCAACCTTCTCACATAATTTTGCAAGCTCTATAGCTCTTTTGCCGTAAGCTGAATCATATGTCTTGAAATTTACGATTATTATTGGTGTCTGCATTTTTTTACCTCCCCGGCATAATATGACCAATCAAAATAAAGCCTATGCCGGATAAAAAGCTTCTTGTCAATATTACAAAGCCTGCATCAAAAAAGAATCTCGCAGGAAAAAGCATAACTAAAGCACTTGAACTTGGAAACATCCAATTGCCTGAAAAAAAGATATTATGGAATATACTGAATAAGATATCAAAACTAAAAAAAGACATCAGCAGCAAAATCAAACAAAATCCTGTCAAAACTATACCTGAATAGCTGAATACAGACTTCAATAATTTATTATTCTTCTTTATCTTATCTACATTTATCAGAAGCATCACTAAAAACATAATCATGCTTAATCTCAACACAAAAAATGATTTTTGCACAAGATCTCTCACATCTTTCATATGCTCCTGCTCTAAAGGAGTAAGCACATAATTGTTATTTATGGTCAAATAAAGAGCATCATCGCCTTGATAAAAAGCGAGATAATTGCCCAATTGGTCCAATGTTTTCGCTAACTCATAATGATGTGTGTTAAATGTTTCATAAACTTGATTTTTTTCGAATTCATCAAAATAAAAATCAGTGTCAAAGAAAAGCAGTTTAAAATTAGAAAGTATAACTATAAAAAATATAAGAAAAACAAATACACCAGCTAAAACAATATCTTTTCTTTTCATAGCCCTTCATTTATTTTACTATCAGTTTGATAACATCGATCATCCTATTGCTATAGCCCCATTCATTGTCATACCAAGTAAGCACTTTCACAAGATTGCCATCTATCACGCGAGTATTAAGAGCATCAAATATCGCAGAATAAGGATTATGCACGATATCTGAAGAAACAAGAGGATCTTCTGAATACTCTATTATACCTTTCATGCTTTTCTTTGCAGCTTCCTTGAATACTTTATTTATCTGTTCTGGAGTAACCTTTTTGCCAACTTCACAAACAAAATCTGTTATAGAACCATCAGGCACAGGAACACGGATCGCCATACCATCTAACTTACCTTTCAATACAGGCATCACTTCAGTAACAGCTTTCGCAGCTCCTGTTGTTGTAGGCACCACATTGACAGCAGCAGCTCTCGCCCGTCTCAAGTCTTTATGCGGAGCATCAACAAGCTTCTGGTCTGCAGTATATGCATGTATAGTTGTCATAAAACCAGATTTTATCTTAAACTTTTCATGCAATACTTTCACTATAGGAGCCAAGCAATTTGTCGTGCATGAAGCGTTTGATATTATATCATGCTTCTTATTGTTGTATTTGTTATGGTTCACTCCCAAAACCACGGTAAAATCAGGATTTTTCGCAGGTGCGCTTATCAACACTTTTCTTGCTCCTGCTTTAATATGTTTATTAGCTCCTTCCCTATCACGAAAAAAACCTGTTGATTCTACTACAACATCTATCTTCAGATCTTTCCAAGGCAATTTTTCAGGATCCTTTTCTGAAAATACCTTGATCTCTTTACCATCAATCACAAGAGCATCTTTTTTTGCCTTTATCTTTTCTTTAGCTTTTCCATGAACAGAATCATACTTTAATAAATGAGCCAATGTTTTCGTATCTGTAAGATCATTCACTGCAACAAACTCAATCTTAGAATCATTCAAACCTGCTTGGAACAATTGTCTTCCAATACGGCCAAATCCGTTAATAGCAACACGTATTACCATATAAATCACCTTTTTTCTTTTTAATATAGATATAAGCATTAAATAATATATGATATATAAATATATTGATATATTAGTTATTGATCGACAGAATAAACCTTTTCAAGCAGATCATGAAAACCACATATAAGATTATCTATCGAATAGCATTCTTCAGGTGTTGCCTTTCTGTATTCTTTATGCATTTCTGAATCTATCTTAACATCTATCATTTTGTTCAAGTTTATCCTATAGGCAAGAAACCATAGCAGCTACAAATATAAGTTAATATAATAGATTAACTGAAAAAAACATACACAACATACAATTATTCTCCATAACAATAATATTTAAAAGAAAGCAACAGCAAATATTATTAAAATGTCAAGACTCATCACAATAGTCATAGATGCGCTAGGAAAACCAACACTAGAATCATATCTAAAAGAATACAGAAAAGAAGTAGAACTGCCTAATTTCAACAAATACTTTGAATTAAATAATTTTCTTAAGAGCAATAATTTAAGTATCATAGGCCCAAAAAGAGTGGTTACTTCATTAGAACAAGAGTCCAAAGATGCAGACAGTGTAATAGGCCACAGAGAGATAGTGGGCATAATAGACTTGAAAAAATATGACTTATTTCATAATGGTTTTCCTGATGAATTCATTACAGCATTAGAACAAAAAATAGGCAGAAAAATAATGTTTAACCAGATAGCAGAAGGCATGCAAGCCATTAAACTTAATCATAAAGAACACATAAAGACCGGCGCTCCGATATTATACTCAAGTATATGCGATCCTATAATCCAAATCGCAATGGATGAAAACAAGATAAAGATAGATGAACAATATTCTATATGCAAAAATGCACTTGAGCTTGCTCTAGAGATGAAAATATTTGAAATAAACAGAACCATAGCAAGACCATATATAAGAGATGAAAATGGGTTTACAAGAACTGCCAACAGAAAAGACTTTGTTATAGAATTACCTGGGAAAACATTACTGGATGTGCTTGATGTAAAAAAGATAAGCATAGGAAAACCAGCTGATCTTATAGGCAAAGGATTCAATCTCAGCATAAAAGATAAAGAATTAGGCTATGGATTAGAACACATACATCCAAAGAATAAGGATACTAATGGTTATAATTTAACAAACATACTGAAAACACTTGAAAATACAACTGAAAACGCATTTATTTTTGCTAATCTTGTTGATACAGACAGCCTATATGGACACAAAAGAGATGTCAAAGGAGTTATAAAATGCTTAGAACAGATAGACAAAGCCATTCCTTTGATGATTAAAAGATTGGACAACAAAGACATAATAATATTCACTGCTGATCACGGAATGAAGCAAAAAGAATACAAGCCAGGAAAGATGTATGGTTTTCATAATAGAGAACAGGTTCCATTCTTAGCATATTCAAAAGGATTTAACTTAAAAAATTTGAATATACAACCTAGAAAAGAGACACTTGCTTCTATTGGATACATAGCTGCGCAATATTTTAAGTGTAAAGAAAAATACAGTAAAGAAATTCTACATCAATCATATTAAACTTACTGGGTAAATGTCTGTCTTTGCATTGAACTTTCCGCCAGGTATACTAAGATAATCTTCTTTCTGCAGCTGCCTTAAAGCAGTTCTTACATGTTTTGTTTTTATCTTGAAGGTATATTTTTTTATCAGCTGAAAGATTAAATCATCAACAACCATATTTCTTTTGCCTTGAAGCAATTCCTTTATTTTTGGCTTTAGCTTTTCTTGCACCCTTTTTCCATACAATTTTTCGTCATCATCAAATTGTTTAAGCATCTTAAAATGAGAATTACTATGCAGCTTATAATCTTCAAGAAGCAGATCATACAGTTTGTCATTCATCAGTTTCACAGGCTTATAATGAGTGCAGTGAAAATAAAGATTATAGTCAAGCTTTCCTTCTCTCATAACAGGAAGACTCATGTTAAAGGCTCCTCTAATAGGATGCTCTATAAAATTTGAGAGAAAATATTTTCTTAGTTCATCTTCAACCTCTTCTAAAACCGAATCAGGCAAAGGGTTATTTACATGAATATCAGACCCTAACCCTAAGCCAAAATAATCGCTCAATATTGTATACATGACATTTCCGCCATAAATCTTGTCTTCTTTCAACTGCTGAATAAAAGTGTTCACAGCATTGCTCCATCTTTCTTTCTCGCCTATCTTATGTACACATCTTCCAGCATGCCTAAGATATTCTTTAGGACTAAACCTCGCAAGGATTTCAATAGGAGCTTGGTGTTTTTCATTTATGTTTTCAATAATATTCTTATATACTATTCCCAAAGGATTGATAAAATAGAATGCAGCTCTATCCTTATACTTTTCAACAATCTTCGCAGCCAAATCATTAGAATCACAGTTTAATACTCTATAATGCCTAGAATAATCAGGATATTCCCCTTCAAGCATTTCTTTCAGCTGTTTAGCAATACCTTGCTCTTTTTCACAGAATAAGCTAAACATAGGATTATAAGGAGCACCATTGTTTATCAAACCCCAAGTATGATGCATGGCAATGACTGGACTTCCTCCAGGCTCTCCTCCATAAATTCCAGCTCCTGCGTGGGTATCCACAAACACTGTGTGATAATTTCCTCTTGACAAGCTAAAGACAAAACTTGACAAAGCTTTGTCCAACACCTTATGCTTAAACTCGCTCTGTGATTGTAACCTATCAAATAACTTGGACATAATATAAAGAAAAAGAGGAATAGATATAAAAGTTAAGTATAGGAGAACAATGATTTAATAACATTACTGAAAAGATAATCAAGTTTTGCAAAGATGAAGAAAATCAATGAAAAATCCTAAAATCTAACTTCCCGTCGTAACAAACTACAAGGTATACGCTAGATTTTTTGCTACGCAATCGGAATTTTTAAGATTACAAACTGAAAACCATTGCAAAGCAAAGAGGTATAAAACCCAGTTTGTAATTAAAAGAAAAACTTAAAGACTAACTTGAACTATAGCTTTCTCCAAATCCTCTGCAGTAAATCCTATCACCTTGATGTCGCGAGATATTATTACATTTCTCACTACATGAGCAACATTCTCAACATTAATTCCTTTCAATGCTTCCTCTATTAAGATTATAGATTCTTCTGGATGCATAAAAAAATCACCAGTAATCTTAATTTGTATAATCACACCATTATCAATATCAATTTCCAAACGCAATAATTTTCCGCCTTCAACCTTATAATCTATATTTTTTAACGCCATTCCAACCATTCTTTTGTATTGTACTTATTTTCATAAAGTTTTTTCGCTTGTTCTAATTCATATTCAGTAAAATCCTGTTCTTCAAATTCAACATCAAACGCTTTTTTCCAGCCTTCAATTAAAGCATCCTGGACAATCTCAATAGCTGTATCTTTGCCCATTTCCTTATTCAGGCTTGTCACTCTTTGCTCTACAGCCTGAATCATCTTATCCTTTATTTTCTCATCAGGCACATTCAATATAGAAAACATTTTATTTACATCAACATCTAACAGTATGGTTCCATGCTGAAGTATAACCTTATTCTTTCTTGTCTGTGCATTCCCAGATATCTTTTTTCCATTAACTATGATATCATTTATAGGCTTGAACTCAGCTTTTATCCCTAATTTTTCCAATCCAAATATTATTCCTTTGCAAATCTTATGATAAGACTCGATAATATCATCGCTTGCATCCTTTTCGTCAAGAACAAATGAATAAGTCAATTCAGCATCATGAAATACAGCTCCTCCACCAGTATATCTTCTTACTACATCAATTCCTAATTCTTTTGTCTTGTCAATATCTATTTCCTTGTCCAAGCTTTGAAAAAAACCTATGCTTGCACATGCAGGATTCCAGGTAAAAAATCTCAATGTATTTGAAACTTTACCTTGCTGCCTAGCAAGCATCATGGCTTCATCTAATGCCATATTCATAGCTCCAGAATTTTCCTTTAATTTTATTAGTCTCCACATGCTTCCTCAGCCTTATAACTGCTTCTTACTAAAGGTCCAGAAAAAACATTCTTAAAACCCTTAGCAAGAGCCTTCTCTTTTATTGATTCAAACTCATTTGGTTTATAAAACTTTTCAACATCTGCATGTTTATCTGTAGGCTGCAGATACTGGCCTATTGTAACAATATCAACATCTGCCTGCTTTAGATCTTCCAAAGATCGAACAATATCTTCATCAGATTCACCCAATCCTACCATAATACCAGATTTGGTTTTCATGTCTGGATTAATCTGCTTTACTTTCTTCAATAATCTCAAGCTTTTGTCATAATCACCCTGCGGCCTTAATCCATAAAACAATCTTCTTACAACCTCCAGATTATGGTTGATAACATCAGGCTTTGCATCTATTATCTCAATTACATCAACATTATCTGGAATAAGCACCTCAACCTTGCATCCTATCTTCTTCAATGCATTGACCACATCCACAAACTGCTTTGTACCTTTATCATCAAGATCATCTCTTGTAACAGATGTTATTACAACATATCTTAGCTTTAGTTTTTTCACTGCATCAACTATCTTATTAACCTCATCCTTATCAACTTCTCCAGGCTTTCCGGATTCAATGTTACAATATCTACAATTCCGTGTACACACATCACCAAGTATCATAAAAGTTGCAGCCCCATTAGAGAAACATTCATACCTATTCGGACAGTTGGCTGATATGCAGACAGTATTAAGATCAGTATCCTGGATAATATCCAATGTTTTCTTGTAAGCTTCTTTGTCAAAATCTTTTATCCTGAACCAGTCTGGAAGTTCTTGCATATTATCCCAACTTTTTCATGCATATTTCAGCTGCAATTACCATATGATTATATAATGAAGCAGCTGCAGGATTATAAGGCATCTCTGCCTTAGCCAACTCTTTTACATTCATTTCTTTTTGAAGCGCTAGAGACAATGCTTCAATCTTGCCAGAAACATCTTTTGTTCCTATTACTTGTCCACCCAATAGTTTGCCTTTTGAGTCGCATACTAATTTAAGAGAAAGTTTATCTTTACTGCCATAACATTTTGATTTAAGCATTCCTTTATATACTGCATTTACTGTTTTTATACCCAGCTTCTGAGCCCTTTCTTGGGTTATTCCGACACATCCAATATATTTTTCATCAACTTTTGATACAGACGCATTGACAACTTCAGAAAATGCTTGTTTATTTCCAGATATATGATCAGCTATGACTTTTGCCTGTCTGTATGCTGTCGAGCCTAACTGACTCATTATCTTTTTTCCAGTATTTTTTTCAGTACTTTCTACAATATCTCCACAGGCATAAATATTATTATCACTAGTCATCATATATTTATTTACGATCAAGCCTTTATCTTTTTTCAAACCTTTAGCTAATTCAATATTAGGCCTTATACCGCAGCTCAGGATAAGCATATCGTATTCTATCTTCTTTTTGTCTGTGATTACCTTGTTATCCTTGATCTCCTTAACTTTTGTATCCTCAAAAAAGGTTATATTTTTTTTAGACAAATATTCTTTGATCTCATCTGCCATATTCTTGTCAAACTGCGCAGGTAAAATATGTTCGCAAGCTTCTATCATCTTAACATTCATGCCTACTTCATTCAATGCAGCTGCCAGTTCTATGCCTATATATCCGCATCCTATTATTGCTGCTGTACTGCCTTTTTTCGCTGCTTTTGCTATATTTTTCGCATCCTCTATTGTTTTAAGTGCATAAAACTCCTTTAAGCCATCTATATCCGGCACAAAAGTCTTTGACCCTGTAGCGATTATAAGCTTATCGTACTTAACCTTGGAATTTTTCAATACAACATGCTGTTTTTTTGTATCTATAGCTTTTACTTCTTCTTTCAACAACAGATTGATGTCATTGTCTTCATAATCCTCTTCATCAAACATAAAAACAGATTCAAAATTCTTTATTTCTCCAGATATTACATAAGGCAAAGCACAATGAGAATATTCTGTGTTTTTTGTCTTTTCTATTATTGTTATAGCAGCATCCTTGTCCAATTTCCTTAATTCAAAAGCAGCAACTGTTCCGCCAGCTCCTCCCCCTATAATCACGATTCTTTTCATTTCAACTTCACTTTCATAATCCAGCCTTTACCCTCAGGATCCTTATTTATTAAGCTGGGATCGTCTGAAACAGTATCATTCACTTCTACTATCTCTCCTTCTACAGGGCTTTCAAGATGACCGCTCCATTTTACAGCTTCTAAGCTTACGTATTCTTCGCCTTTTTTTATATCCTTCCCTTTTTCAGGCAATTTCACAAAAACAAATTCTTTTACTTTGGACGCCGCATCTTTATTAACACCAACAACAACAATATCGCCTTCTTCTTTTACCCATGAATCATCAGTCATCAAATCCACCTCTTTAATCAATCTTTCTTTGAAAATTTATCTTTTTCTTCCTCATCTTTGTTTAAATCCTTATCCTTTTTATCATTGTCTGTTTTCTTATTTTCCTTGCACATCTTAACACATTCATCTTCTTGAGCATGTTCTTTCAATGCATCTTTTGTTGCAGTTACTATTATCCATGTCATAAACAATGCAAAAGCTATGACTCCGACTGATATAAATACATTATTCAGAAGCTCAGGCACAAACAATAGCAGCAATCCTAAAGAAAGCATCATCATCCCTGACAATAATTTTAGCACTCTGCCCTGCCATTCTGTCATTTTTTTCGCACCCAATGTTTTAGTAAATACTCCTACCACAACAGCCAAAGGCACCACATATACAATATTATAAAACACTAAATACATATAATATGTAAAAGATGAAAAATTATTCAATGTCAAGATCCTTGTAAACACCATAGGAAATCCTGCTGTGCACAGCAATTCATACATATTAGCTGCAACTGCCAAGACTATAGTTCCTATCAACATATTAGTCATTGAATCTGCCCTAAGAAGATTTCTCATTCTCTGAAACAGCTTTGGCTTTGCCTCATCAGAAATAGATAAGCTTATACCTTTATTGAATAAAAAGAAATCCTTAATATTAATTACAGCGATTATTACAGCAACAGTTCCCGCTATTGTTGTAACCATTTTCAATGAGCCAATAAGCAAAAAAATATTAAGCCAAGCTGCCATGAATATAAAATATATCAGGCCTGAAAATAATACAAAAGTTCCACCTATTATAAGCATTCTCTTTCTTGATTTTGCATATATTAGCATACTCAACAAAAATAACAGAACAAAAAAAGCACAAGGATTAAATCCGTCTATAAATCCTAAGATCAAAGTTAATGCAGGCAGAGACATCTTTGAAGCATCTACTTGTCCAATAAAAGGCAGTTCTACATTTGTATCTGTAGATTCTTTAGTTTTATCTTCTTGCTCATTGCCATTTCCAGAATGCTCGACAGATACAACAGTCTCCATATCTGTCGAAATTTCACCATTGCTTGATGTTTTACCTATCTTTTCCAAAGGATCAATACAACCTTGTTCTATGCATGTTTTTACTCTTTCTTCAATCTCTGAAGCTCTTGCTGGCGCATACCCTACCCAAACTTTATCATTAACAAATGTTGTTGGAACACCTCTTGCGCTTGTACCAAAAGCTTGAGCCATCTCCTTAAACAGTTTTTGATTCTGACTATCATAATACACTTCATGATGGTGCACTTTTAGATCTGGATATTTATCTTCTAACTCATCTAAAAAAAGCTCTTCCTGCGCACAATGAGGACATGTTTCACCATAGAAAAAATAAAGATGTACAGTATTCTGAGCTAAAACAATATTTGAAAGCAACACCAACAATACAATACTTATGACTATTCTTTTTATATTCATACTATCACCTTTCCAATCACAAATTATATAAAATACTATCGTTTCTTAGTATGTGCATAGCTTAGATTAGAGCTTTTAAAGAATAAAATGGGTTTTGTCC
>CAYSVS010000041.1:0-12050 GCA_964434475.1 uncultured Methanosarcinales archaeon | reverse complement strand
AGAATGATTAATCTCATATTTAAAATATTATTTGAACCTTATTCCGGATGAACCCTAAAAAACACAAAGTTTATAAAAGAGGATAGATAATTATATATAAAATCACAAAAAACGCAGAGGTGAATTTGATGAAGATTAAATATCTACTAGCAATTATAATGGTTGTTTTACTAGTTGGCTGTGCACAGAAGCAAGCAACAGAACCAGCTGAAACTACTCAACCAGAAAAACCTGTGGCTCAACCTGAAGCTCCGGCAGAAGAAACAGCACCAGAAGTTCCTCAAGAGGAAGCAGCACCAGAAACAGAAGAAACTACAGCAGAAGAAATGGAAACACCAGAAGGTGTCGATGTTACAATAACAAGATCAGGATTTAAACCTGAAGAAGTTACAGTCAAAAAAGGCGGAAGCTTAGTCTTAAAGGTTATGGATGAGAACAGACACGCAATCTCATCAAGAGACAGCGATATTTTCAGAAGTGCGTCAATGGTCAAAGGAGACATAACTGAAATACCTTTAGATACTGCTGGCGAGTTTACTTTCATGGATGTTGTCTATGGAAACAGACTTATTGTAACTGTTACAGAATAAATCTTTTTTTCTTTTATTTTTTTAGGTGATAATAATATGAAAAGAATATTTACAGGATTAATTTTAATGATGTTTATTGTAGGCTGTACTCCACAAGAGATTGTTGAAGAGCCGATAGTTGAACCTGAACAAGAGACTGTACCAACAGAGATTATTCCTGAAACCGAATCTGAAGAACCTGTTTCTGAGCCAGATAAACAAGAACCTAAAATAGAGGAGCCAAAAGAAATAGAATATAGGGAAATAAATTTAAACAAACAATTTGACCCTATAGAGATAGAGATTACCAAAGGAACTACAGTTATGTGGAAGAATAACGGACATGCAGTGCATAGATTGTTAGGCAAACCCATACCTTATGATAGCTCAAAAAATTTCAAACTTGAAAGAGTAGCGCCTGGTGAAAATGTCAGTTATACCTTTGAAGAAACAGGAGAATTTATGATATATAGTGCAGCTTTCCAAGCAATACAGGGAAAGGTTATAGTCAAATAAAATCATTCAAACCTTTTTGTTTTTTTCTATATTATGAAATACTCTTTTATCGCTTTCTGAAAATAAAGGTGTGCCGTATTCACCATCAAATCCAGGCTGTACTTTGATGTTACCTAATCGAGAATTGACTATCGCTGTTGCTAATTCTTCATCACACACTTTCTTCAATTCCTGGGACCCTACATTCAATAGAATATTATATTCATTGTCAAATTCCTTGATCAAGTTATTATATTCAGCCCAGACTGTCTTAGTTGTAACAGCTCTTCCTTTTATTTTTGAGATTATATCTGATAAAGGTATTAAGCTTCTGAATGGAATAGCATTTCTTGGCTTAAATCCTTGCGGTCTGTCTGCTAATTGCTCTACTCTATATTCTACACCTATAGTCAATGGTCTTTTGCATACAGGACAAATACCTTGCATTTTCATAGTTTCTGACGGCTTTAAACACACATTGCATTTTCTATGACCATCATAATGATATTTACCGTATGCAGGATCCACTTCTATAGTTTCTTTTAGGCCTTCTTTTGTTTTTAGAATCTGGAGTATGTTATCATAGGTTAATTTGTTGATTTCAAAAATATTTGCTTCTCTACCTATACGCCAAGGCCAGAATGAATGTAAATCAGAATTGCTTATCAATGTATATTTGTCTAATTGTGATAAACGCCAGTTCATCGCAGGATCACTACTTAATCCAGTCTCTAATGCGTGTATATGTTTTAGTTGGTCACCAAAGCATTCTTCTAATGTGTCAAAACCGCTTTTGCTTCCGAATACAGAAAACCAAGGAGTCCATATGTGTGCTGGAATGATCTCTATATCTTTGTCTATGCTTTTCATAAGCTCAACAAATTCAATGCAGCTCATGCCAAATATAGGTCTTCCGTCATAATCTACTCTTCCTATTTTTAACAAAGCCTCTGTTATTTGTTGTACTACCTCTATATTTTTTGCAAGTACAATATTATGTACTCTCCTGCCTCTTCCGCCCTGACTGTAGATTAAAGAAAGCTCTGTCTGTAACATGAAAGGAAAGCCTGATTTTGTTCTTAATATTCCTGTGTCATCCTCTTCTAGGTTTTCTTTGATATGCTCTATCCATTTTGGATGTGTAAAGTCAGCAGTGCCTAACAAGTTGACACCTTTTATCCTTGCCCATTTCTCTAAATTAGGGATAGTAAGCTCTTTAGAAGTTGCCTGGCTGTATTTTCCATGAATATGTAAATCAGCAATAAGTTTCATAAGTATGTTGATTAAGGGAGTATTTATAATGTTTTGTATGATAGATTATACAATAAAAAACACACTACATTTTTAAATAAACTATCCATATCAAAAACATGAATTCAAAGATTACAAAGAAAGATATGAAATATGCCGCAAAATGCATATTAAATTATCTTGAAAACAATAAAGTAAAAACATTAAAGGATATCAAAAGACTTTATTCCGAAAGGATACATAATCCTGAGTATTGCGAAGCAGTTAAGATATCCAAAAGAAAATCAATAGCTTGCACAGAAGAATACAAGATAAAATATAATAATGGCATAGAAAGGCTAATAGAGATAAAGATTAACAAAGATATAGGATATACTAAATTTATAGCAAAATGCAAGACACACATAAATAAAGAATATACGCAGTACGGCAAAGATGAAAATGGCATCCGCCAGCAGACAAAGACAATACAAAGCACAAGAATACCTGACATAAAACAAGAGCTAAGCAATCTTCTAAACTAAACAGTTCTGAATTTAACAATGTTAAACTGAGCTAAAAGGACACACATATTCTATAACACATACGTCCAAAATCAAGCACTTAAGACCTAATTATGCGCAATAACCACTTTATACGCACATTATGCGAAAAAGAAATGCGCATAATAGGTCTTATATCCAATGGAATTTGAGTTCTTAACAATAAAGATGAGGGGTTCCGAGTAAATCTAGCCTTTTGCAAAGCAAAAGAAAATAATGTAAGGGGCGAGAAAAAAAACAATACGTAAAAAAATAGGTCTATCAATTTTTAAAATAAGAAACTACTTATATTCTTTTATTGACTTATAGAAATCAAATCCTAATTGAGTTCCCATATATTCATAAGATATATCATTGTCAATGGAATCAACTGCCGTAACATTACCTTCGTTTTCATCAACATTAGCTTCCGAAGAAATATCCATTTCAATATTGATTAGTTTCTTACTGTCTAAATCACTTATTAATGATTCTATATATGAGCTTTTTAATTCATCAAGAACAGTAATATATTTGCTTTTATCATCAGTAAATAAACTAACAGGGTCTCCTTTTTTTCTTTTACGTTTTATGAAACAGTTCATTTTTTGATGTAAAGTATCTAATTTCAGCCTATTTTTTACAGTTCTATCCTTATAAAATATATGCAACAATTTGATGTGATCTTCATTAAGACTCTCCAAGAGTTTTACGAAAAACATTTTTTTATTAAAATTAATATTTGCTTCTTCTTTTAATAAATTAGTCAATAAATTTGAGTAACTTTGTCTAATCTTCGCTCTTGTTTCGTTTTGAATTTTATTAAGAATCTCTGAAAATAATTGTATAAATTCAGGCTCATTAATTCTTTTTTTAAAATCTAATTCTGAAATCTTTATATCTAACTCTTTGACTTTTTTTATTGTTTGATCAACAAAATTCTTTAAATTTTTTTGTCTTTGAATTTTATATGGTGCATCAAAAACATCTGCTATGGCACTTGCAAAACCGCATGTAGGTATATTCAATCCTGCTTTGAGTACTGGAGATATCAAATGTCCTAAATCTTTTTTCTTAACCATTTTCATTTAATAGCATACAAACAATATAAAATTAACGAATCAATTCACCTTTGTTTTATTGATTTTCTTAATCCTTTCTTTATTTCTTTATATTTCTCCTTGTCAATTAAGAATATTTTTGGAATTTCTTTTGATTCAGACCAAATACCAGATAACCAAAGAAAAAATAGCCATATGATCAGTATAGTGAAGCAGACGATTAGATAATACTGCCATAATGCAAGTGTCATTTTTTCTAAGCCTAATAGTAAGAATATCGCCAAGTTTAATACAGATAAAATTTCAAAAAATAGATCTGGTCTATAATCTTTTTTATCTTGAAATTTATCAAATGTGTAGATATTCCCACTTAATTCTTTTTTTCCTTTAGGAAATTTCCAATTGATTCCCGAAACAGTACAACTATCTTCTAACAAATGGAAAAATTGTCCGACCAACAAACCACTAAAAATTATCATTAAATATGTAATATTAAATAATTCAACAAAATATGCGATAATTGCTCCAATAATAGTCAAAATCAAAGAACTGATAATAATCCCCGCAGGTGCATGCATAATTCCTCTGTGCTCTTCTTGAACTTTATATCCCTCTTGAACCTGTTTTTTCAAATAAGGTTGTTCATATAGTTTAATGGTCAATTTAATGACTACTTTTTTCATCAGCCAATCAATAGGACCAAATCTATAGTATAATGTTGCATTACCTCCACAATCAGCATCAGGCGTCAATGATCCAATTAATGCCGCAATCAAGAAAGTAAACCCATAAATTAAGGCATTATCATTTGATACAAATATTAAAGGAATTAAAAATGGTAAAATAGTTCCAATTGTCAATGCACTATGGTGTCTTCCTAACATTTCATTTACCTTTTTAGAATAAAAAATAATAATTATATATAAATCTAGCACTTCAAATAATTTAACACTACACATATGAAATTCTTTCTTTAAAATAATTAAAAATTAAAAAATTATAGGTTTTTTTCTTTTAATATTAGCTGATATATTTTTTTAATATGCTTAGCATAAGCATTCGAATTGTTTAAAACATACAATTTTCTATTTTTTCTTTCTTTGGCAATTGAAAGTAATCCAATCTTACAATAAATATCCAGGATTTCTTTTATTTTTTGCCTTTGCACATTAGCCATTTCAGCGACTTCACTAAAATTAAATTGATCTCTATCTCGTTCAATAAATAATTCCAATATTTTAGTGTTCTGGCTTTTTCCTAGTATCTCAAAAAAAGCCGAATCGTCTACAGTTTTGACCTCCATTTTGTCAAGCCTCCTCATGGTATCACCTCTTTTCCATAAGCAATAGTTCCAAAATAGAACCATTTAGTTCCAGTAATTGCGAAAGATTTATAAATATATCTGTTTTTTCGCATACGTAGATTCCTTACACGGAAAAAAAGCCGGTTTGGAGGACCATGAGGTGTTTGAAATGAAAACAAATGTCGAACGGTTCCTTCAGATGAGGTTAAAACATCACAACAGTGTAGTTTTTTTAAAGGAAATCTACAGAAGATACCGCAACAGAAAAAAAGACGTGGAAGCCGATTTACGAGAAATCGAACAAAACGGATCCTTTGAAAGGATAACATACCGTGATGAAGTAGCTTACAAAAACAGAAACAAAATTGATTTAATTTGAAGGAATCGAACATATCCCCAGCAATCGCACAAGAGTTGTTGGGGATATCTTTTATTTAAACTTTCTCTTTTTAGTATACTATTTAGTAAACTAAATATGATTTTTTTCTCACCCCTTAATAACTCGGAACCCCTAAATACTGAAAAACTAAAAGAAATCTACGCTTTCAACTCAAATTCCACTCTGCGGACGCAGTTTTCCCACACTTGAGTATGGGAAAAGGATATAAGAAGAATTATCAGGAAAATTCGGTCGCTTACGCTAAATCGCCAAGCGATTTACCGAATGTTTCCCAAATTTTTTGGTGTGGGCTGCCTCACCAAAAAACTTCAGATAATTCCGATCTTAAGTTCAATTGTGTTTAAGTTCTTTTAAAAAATAGGGGGAGTTCTAGTCCTTCGGACAGTTACACTTTACTTAGTAAAGAAATTTAATTATTCTAAAAGGGGAGTTCCTAAAAATAAAAAAGCGTGTAGCCCAGCAATTAAGCCAGACAAGAATAATAAAAAAGAAAGAATATTTAATATTTACTGTTTTAAACTTTGATAAAAGTCATTAAGTTTGCCCATTAATTTATTAGCTAAATCTAGGTCTCTAATTGGATTTTCATCAAAGTGTTTAATTATTCCAATATCAGTATATTTTTGTGTTTGCTCACTATCGTTCGCATTTACACCGGCTGCGCCGGAATTATTTACCCCACGCAGACGCTCGTGACTACCCACACTATTGAGATTAGCACCGAAGTAGGAAATGTAATAGAAACTACCGAGCCAACACGCCCGCGCAATAGATGAACCTTTCTTAACATTATTTTTAACATAATTTTCAGACAACATATAAATTTTAGTGGTTTTTATACCTGAATCAGAAAGCATTTCCATTTTCTTCTTATAGTCATTTCCATGAACCATATTAACAAGTGCTTTCTCTGAATCATTTAGTGAATCAAAATTAGTCGTATTGATTTCTAAATAACTTAGCTGACTATGATGTTCGTTTAATCTTAAATCATTATACTTAACCTTTACAACATGTTTCTTATCAAGTTCGGATAGTTTTTTTACTTGAGAATCACTAAGCGTATGGTCTCCTTCTTCTAATAAATCATTACAGAATTGTCCTATATTTTCACTTCCTATGACGGATTCAAATGCAACATCATCGCCAAGAGAAAAACTAACAGTACCATCTTTTGCATGTTCATAAGTAGCTACATTAGCAGTATAAAAGTATTTATTTCTTAGTTCTTCATTATTCATCCTTTCGGTTTGAATCTGTTTTGAACTTCTGAAAGTGCCTTTCTTTAATTGATTATATCCATCATGTAAATTATCAGTAATTGTTTCTAATTTTGACATTTTATCACCTTATGAGTTTAATATTGGTATAAAGCTACGCCCAGTTATAACTCTTTCTGTTTTTGTCACTATTAAAGGGTTGTAAATGATGGCCCTGCCTTGAAATATAAAAAATAGGAACTCCCCTTTATTCTTGTTCTTGAAGTATCGCTTCGCTCTTTTGAAAGAACTGAACTCCCCCCGTGCTTCGGACATATTGACTCGCCACGCTCGAATTGATTGGAACTTAAACACAACTTTGCTTCGCAATCCCTCCCACTTCGTAGTCGGGAGAACTTAAGAGCGATTAGGCGGTTCACTACGGCTCGCCACTTCGTAGCTTCGCCTACGTTCTCCCAAATTCTACCAGCTACGCCACCCTAACCTCAGAGGATTGTGGGCTGCCTCAATCAGCTCTGCACCCTAAAAACTATCGCCTAATCGCGTTCTTAAGTTCAATAAAATTTAGGTTTCTATAAAAATAAATAGGGAATTCTCTTTTTTAACAAAAATAAATTAATATTTTTTAAACTAATAGTAAATATTATTTATTTGATATTAACGTTATGTTTCCGATTTCTTGTTTATATTCTTTACTTATCTTTGGAGTTGAGTATTGAAAATCGGAATCAGTTGTGAAAAATGCTAATTTACTTATTTCCGAATTAAATGCAAATAGTTCTGCAGCAATAGTTATGTCCTCATAATCTTTTTTATTTTTAAAAATACTGTTATTTTTACTATTTTTTATTTTTTTTACCCATTCGTCATAAGTTTCATATTGTCCTATATTCATTAATTCAAATTCATTTGATTTGAAAAACTTTACAAATTTATTTAGTGAATCTTTTGCTCTTTCTTCAGCTTTAAGTAGGTATTTTTCCTTAAAGTCGCCTAAAGCAGTATCGTTCTTTACAAGTTCTGGAATGGAGTAATCACTCAGCATTAAAGTGATAAATATTCTTATCGCTTTAATGTTAAAGTCCATATTATTTGACATTTTTTTTAAATGTCCAGCTATAATGCTATCTACATTTTTTGATATGGCTAGTAGAGAAGGAGTATATGTTTTAGAAGGTGATGAACTTAATTTTTGTTTGTACTCCCTTACTGACTTTTCAATAATAATTTCACAATCAGTCATGTATGTTCTATAAGTGTGTATGAAATTTGCTTTTACTTTATCTAATAGAACATATTTTCCTCGAATATTTTTTGCCATGTGTAAGCAGACTGGTCTATGAAAGAAGTGAGATGAATCATTATATGCAAAAATTGTATTTACATCAGATGCCGTTTTCATTTTATGCAACTACTTTCTGATATATTAAAGAAATTCTTTCTTTGCTGAGTAGTTCGGCATAATGTACAATCATTTTGTCATTAGATTTTGCTAGATTCATACTTATATAAAGAATTCTTAAAACTAAAAATTCAATAGGTAGTCTGGCCACATTTAAATCATTTAGATTTTTTATACTGTATTTGCGGTTTTTAAAATGCTCCGATATCATTTTTGATTGTTCTTTTATATATTTAAAGACCATCATTAATTCATTGAGCAATTTAATTTTTGCCATTGAAAGTTGGTTATTAGTATTATATTTTAAAGCATCATAAAATTCAGATGCAAATCTAGTATATTCTATCATAGATTCAACAACAACTCTAAATCTTATTTCCAAGACATCTTTTTCGTTTAATTGATTCACACTCCACTTATTAATTTCCTCATCACTTATTCCGAAAAAATCATTAAGTTTTTCAATATTATCAAGGAAAGTTTTTATGCTCCATTCTTCTTTGGGTAAAGTATCTAGAAAAATCTTAATCTGTTCTATATTGATTTTTTTTTGTTTTAATTCATTCATAACTAATTGTGCATTGATTGTATGATCTTTCTTAACAAAAAAGCTATCAAGAACAGTCCTAAATGTCGACATAAAATCATTGACAGGGGTACAAATTTCTCTATTACGTATACATGAACTCATTTTTCTACCCCATTATAAATGAGGAATAAATTTAAATCTAATGTATGATTACTAAGAAAACTAGCTAATCCCCTTTTTGCCATTATTACATAAATTGTATTATGTCATATTTATACTTTTTGATTTTATTTATAAATAAACGACTTAATGAAAATTAATTAGATTAGTTTTATAAAGTATTATTTCTAATAGCATTGTAGTGATATTATGTATAATAATCCATGGCCAGGTATAACTGCAAGACGTCAAAGAGATGAAGCTCAATCTCAAGTTGGTAGTTTATCTAATGAAAACAAAGTTTTAAAAGATATTATCAAGAAACTAGTTTTAAATCAAGAACTAACAAATTCTGAAAAAACAATCGTTTTGGACATTGTTCCTGAGATAAAAGGAAAATAGATTATTTATTTTTAAACATAGAGAATTCCCTAAAATATAGTCTACCTTCAGTAGAAATTGACTGGAAACCTAAATTTTACTTTGCGATCGCAATCCGCCAGAACTTTGTAACTGGCGGAGAACTTAAGAGGCATGCCGATCTTAAGTTCAATAAATTTAAGCGCGAATTTACCGGGAATTAGAATAAACATATATTGCCCGGGATTCCCGGTAAAAACAAAACATTTATAAATACTGTTATATTTCCCGGTAATATGAAAATACACCTTCCAAATAGTGCATTTTTAGGAAATATTGATCCATTTATTAGAAAATTTGATAGTTCTCGCCCCGATAAATTAGAAATTACAGCAAATAAAAAATGGATTTCGATTCATCCAGTAGTTTTATCTATGTTAGCTTCTCTTGGCCTAAAAGTAAAATCTTCAAATATAGATTGTGAAAAAATTGAAGCAACATCAAAACATTATCTTGAGAGAATGGGTTTATTTAAGTTCTTAGGAATTGAATCAAATATAAAAGTTACAAAACATGAACCTGCTGGACGATTCATACCTCTAACACAAATAAAAAATTCAACAGAATTGACTAATTTTATTACTGAAATGATTCCCTTATTACACCTAGAACCTAAACAAGTAGAACCTATTAAATATATAGTCAGTGAGTTAGTGAGAAATGTATTGGAACACTCTAAATCTAACTCTGGTGCAATACTTTCAGCCCAATACTATAAAAAAAGCAATACTATTAGGATTGGTATAGTGGATACAGGTATTGGAATTAAAAAAGCAATCAGTTATTCTTATCCTGCATCAACTCACTTAAAAGCAATTCAACTAGCACTGACGCCAGGAATAACTGGAACTACAACAAAAGAGGGAGGCTCAGAATTTAATGCTGGAGCAGGATTGTTTTTTATTAAGTCAATTGCTAAGGTAAATCGTGACTTTTTTGTGATATATAGCGGGAATGCCATGTATAAACTACTAAAAAGTAAACCTGAACAAAAACACATTAGATTATATTCAGACCCATTTAAAGATAGACATTCTAAAGATGAAAATCTTCCTTTTTGGAATGGAACCATTGTAGGAATAGACATATCACTAGACGCAACAAAAAAGTTTTCAATTTTATTAGATTTAATTAGAGAAACATATATAAAAACTGTGAGAGAAAGAAAAAAAGCAAAATATAGGAGGCCAAGATTTATATGACTACAATAAAACTACACCCCTTAGTCGGGAGCTTTGCTGAGAATAAAGATATAGCTAGAGATATTAGAATCAATAAAATAATTCCTATGTTAAATAAAAAGGAAGAAATAACTCTAGATTTTGAAAAAATTGAATCAGCAACTCAATCATTTATTCACGCTTTAATCAGTGACTTAATTAGAAAATATGGAATCGAAATCTTAGATAAAATTTCATTTAAGAATTGCAATGAAATTACAAAAAAAATAATAACTATAGTAGTAGACTATATGCAAGAAAGAGAGTAATTTTTCACGCTTAAATTTACTTGCTCCGCTAACGCTACGCACCTTCCTCACTACATTTCGTTCGTAAGTCAGGGTATATAAGAGCGATCGCGTTCTTAAGTGAAATAATCTTTTTAGGCTAAAAAAACAGATAGGGCAGTTTTCCTATTTCAGATATTTTTCAATTTTATCAACGCACTTAGAAACATCTTTTTTAATATCACATTCCCAAAATCTCAATAGTTTCCAAGAACCTTTATCAAATTTAGAAATATACGCATTTTTTGCTTTATCTTTTTTTAGAGTATTTAATTGTGCTTGCTTTAATTCTTTCCCAGCATATGTTTCAGGATTTGCATGCCAAAAATCACCACCACATTCTATAACAATCTTTTGTTTAAGAAATACAAAATCACACATAAATTTATTATTAAAATTAAATTGATGAAAAAAATCAATATTTTCTCGATATCCTCTCTTTAACATTTCTTTTTTCATATATATTTCAATTTTTGTATTTGTTTGTTTTGGAAAAGTGCCTGAAGCATACATGATTAAAATATGCTCTCTATTTAATTGCTCTAAAACCTTAGCTTTTTCTTCTCCATACATCCCAACATTTGTTTTTCCTTTATTAAAAGGAATTCTTCCTTTAAGCGCTTCACTAAGCTTAAGCCTAGATTCTTTACGCATTGGTTTTCCTTTATTCCAAACATTATTATTTTCAAACCACTTTTTCTGAGATTGGCTCATTTTAACTCTTGATTTTTTAGAATGATGTTTTCCTTTCATCGGAGATTTTCTTCCTTTTGATGAATGGCTTATCTTTTTCTTTGTTTCTTTAGAATGTTTTTTGCCAAACATTCCTCCGTTAACTCTTTTTTTGGCAGCTTCACTCATTTTTCTTCTTGTTTCCTCTGAATGCTTCTTACCATAAAAAGGATTTTTACTTCCCGACATATATTTTCCTTTACCTTTATTCCAAGGTACCGAGCCTTTTTTAAATTCAGTTTTAGGAGAAAAATGAGTTCCTTTCTTGCCTTTATTCCAAGCAACTTGCAATCCTTTTTTTCCTTTGTTCCAAGGTTTTTGCTTTTTTTGTGCCACACACAGAATTTAGTTTAATAATATTTAAAACTTTACGGAAAACTGCCCTTTTTTCTTGTTCTTTATGTATCGCATTCGCTCATTTGATAGAGGGAACTTTGCAAAATTAGCAAAAACGTAAACTCTATATATCTACTTGATATTT
>CAYSVS010000040.1:0-12178 GCA_964434475.1 uncultured Methanosarcinales archaeon | reverse complement strand
TTTATAAACCAACTTGATCAAATAAATTTTGCAGAATTATCGAATTTCACAATTGTATATTTACTATCATTTAGGTACAATCCTTAATTAAGCTCTAATACGATTGATTAGGTGCATTTGAAGCGATATACTTTTTACTATACTGGTTTAACTCTTTATTTTAGTGTTGTTATAAAAAATAAAAAATATTTAGAATATATTTATATATTATATATTATTCACAAATTTTCATGGTTTTATATTTCATAGGATTAGGTTTGTACGATTCTAAAGATATTTCTTTGAAAGGATTAGAGATAATAAAAAGATCCAAGCATATTTTTCTTGAAAATTATACCTGTAAACTGAATTCGTCTATCAAAGAATTGGAGGAATTATATGGTAATAAGATAATCCTTGCTGACAGGGACCTGGTTGAAAACTATCCTGATACAGATATTCTGAAGCCTGCAATAGATGAGGATGTAGTTTTTCTTGTAATAGGAGATCCTATGTCTGCAACAACACATACTGATCTGTGGCTCAGAGCTAAACAATTAAGTATAGATGTTAAGATAATACACAATGCTTCAGTACTAACTGCTATAGGTGTGACTGGTTTGCAGCTCTATAAATTCGGAAAGACATCATCTATAGTGTTTCCTGAAGATAATTGGCTTCCTGAAACGCCTTATGATGTTGTAAAGATGAACAAGACAAATGGTCTTCATACTTTGCTTTTGCTCGATATAAAGGTAAAAGAGCCTAGCAAAGAAGACATAAGAAAAGACAAAAAGATGTTCCTTCCTTCAAGATATATGACTGTAAATGAGGCTATAGGTGTTATGCTAAATATAGAAAATAAGCGAAAAGAGAAAATATTCACAGAAGAGACTTTCTGTGTAGGCTGTTCAAGGTTAGGCAGTAATGATTATATTGTTAAATCGGGCAAAGCAAAAGATTTGGTTAAAGAGGATTTTGGCACGCCTTTACATTGTCTAATAGTTCCTGGAGAATTGCATTTTATCGAAGAAGAAGCTTTGAAAGAATATTTATGATGTTTTTAATTTTGTATGACTTGATTTCTTCCGCTGTGTTTTGCTCTATATAATGCACTGTCTGCAGCTTTGATCATCATATTTATCCCTATATCTTCCCATAGATGCCTTTTTTCTTTCGAGTTTATAGATTGAAAAAAATCGTCATTATTTATCCTTTGGAGTTCTCTTTTTCTGTTCTTATAATCAAGGAAAGCATTTTTTATGTTTGAAAGATAAAGTTCGAGTTTGTCTCTTCCTCCATATTTTTCAAATAATTCAGGTGTTGTTTCTACTGTGTCATTTATCAAATAATTATTGACTGTTTTCCTTTCTTCATTATTTCCAAAAAGAAGTGTTGTTTCTTTATTATTATGTAGGCTTGTACATCCAAAACTTGCGGTCACATTTAATCTTTTGCTTTCGTATATTATTTCTGTTTCTTCTATGTTTTTTCTGTACTTCTCTGCAATCTTATGCGCAAACTCTGAATCTGATCCTGTTAATGAACATATGAACTCTTCTCCGCCATATCTTGCAAGACAATCATTTGTCCTTTTTTCTAAGTTAATGCCTATTTCTGCAACCTTCTGCAGTACTTCATCTCCTGCTTGATGTCCATAAGTATCGTTGAATTCCTTGAAATGGTCTATATCGCTCATGAATATGCTTAAGTCTTTATTATTTCTCATGGCGTATTTCACTTGCTTTTTTAATTCATTCTTAAAATATTTATGAACATAAAGCTTGGTCATTCCGTCTATATCCTTGTCTTTTCTTACCATCTCGTAGTCTTCTGCATTCTTCAATGCACTCATGATGAGCTGATAAAATCTTGTTAAGATTTTCGGAGAATAGAATTCGGGATTAATATCTAATGTAAAGCCTCCGTGGACTTTACCGTTTATCAAAGGTATATATAGTGCTGATTTGTGGCTATATCTTTCTTGCTTATGTTTTATTCCTAGCTCTTCTATGTCTTGTATATATTTAGGCACTCTGTCCAAAAATATCCTTGCAGTCAAGCTGTCTTTTTTTAATTTTAAAGGATCTTCTGTTCCTTTTATCCTGTCCTTTAATTTTTCTTTGTTTGTTGATTTTAGCACAAACTCTTCATCGTCTGTTTTCATATAAAATTTGTATTCTGATTTAAATACAATGGGAACATTTTCAATTATCTTTTCCATTTTTTCGTCAAAAGTAGGATAATTGTTTAATGAATTGTATAATTTTATTATGTTTTCTTGTGTTTCTTCTTCTGTTTTTTTCTTGTTTCGTCTTATAGCAAGTTCTTTGCTTATTTTTTGAAGTTGATTTTCTAATGTTTCTGTGTCTTGACTTAGTAATTTATTTAGATTTAAAGAAGGAGGGATGTTTATATCATACTCTTTGAGTATGCCTGCATTTTCGATCAATTTCTGGATAAGTTCGCTTTTATCCTTTTTAATTTCCATCTCTTGCAATATAATCACACCGCTTTTTTCGCAAAATTGAATATTTCTGCTTTATTTCAATAATGATAACTAATATATAAATGTTACTTTTTTGTATACTAATGTAACAAGTGTGTTCTTCTTGTATTTTTGCTTAGGTTTGAGTTTTATTTCAAAAATTTTGCTTTTCATATACCAACTGCGATCTTTTAGCAAGATAATTTCTAGATATAGTTTTAATTTTTTTTCCTATTTGTCCCTCTTTTTCGTATTTTGATTTGATGTTTGATATGGCGTTATTGATAGCTTCATATATTATATTTACCATGCCTACATAATTCTCTCTTTCAGACTGGTCCTTTCTTTCTATGAAAGATACTTTAACATGTTTCAATCCTTCTGGATGTTTGTTTTTTTGTAATTCTCTCTCATACTCTATTGTTTTGCATAGTTCGTCTATTGCAGGAGCTATATCTTCTTGGCATATTATCTTGTTTCCTATATTTACTCCTGAAAAAGCTTGTTTTATCTGTGAAATATATTGTATCCTTTTTTCATAAGGGTCCTTTCTTTTGTTATACATTTGAATACCTCTTTTTTTATGGATAAACTATCTCTAAGGCTTTTGTTTCTATGTCTTTATAGTTTCTGCCTTCTTTTTTGACCTCTTCTATAGCTTTCTTCAATACATAATATATTTTGTTAGCTAATCCTATTTCTGTTTCTTGTTTGGTTTCTCCTTCTCTGACTGCAAATCTGAAATATTTTTTTTTGATCTCGCTTTTTCTGGTATCTTGTGAAAGTCCATATTGTATTTTCATGTCCTTTTCAAAAATGTCTGCAAGAGTGTCTATTGCAGAATATAGGTGATTTCTATCTATTGGTGTGTGTGTGATTATATCAGAAATGTTTTTAATTACTTTATATTCTTGCTTTTTTCTTTTGTTTTGCATGGTTGAAAAAAAGTTTTTTTAAATTATATACTCTGCGTACTTAAAGAAGTATTGTATATACATCTAACATAGATTATATTGCGTTTTTTTCTTGAATAAATTAAATTCACTTGCGAAGTCTCGTTTATATTAAATTTATTTGGTATTTTCAAAAGTTTTGTATGTATTTGTTCTTTTGGATATTGTGTAGATGTTTTTAATTTATTTTACGCATTAGTAAGATTTATATAATTGCAAAACAATAATCTTTGTTGGGGGTGTTGCATATGTTTAAGTCACAAAATAAGCCAGATATTGAGTGGGAAAGGCATATTTTTCAGCTAAAAAATGCTGAGGTTGAGATTATAAGAGAAAAGGTAATAAACAATTCTGATTACCTGGATGAAGATATTGCTCTATGAATTTCAATAAAATTTATAAATGTATTAAATAAACGTATGTTTATCAGAGAAATGTGGGCAAATAGCCAAGCCTGAATCTCTTAAATGGTGATATGATATGGGATTTTACAAATATGTAAGAAAGATGTGGAAAAAACCACGAGAAAATCTTCAGGACATCTGGAGACAAAGGCTGATTAGATGGAGAAAAGAGCCAGTTACTGTTAGGTTAGTATATCCTACTAGAGTTGATAGGGCAAGAAGCTTAGGATATAAGGCAAAGCAAGGCTATCTGATAGTAAGACAGAAGATTCTTAGAGGCGGACATGTAAAGACTAAGGAGTCTTTTAGGAAAAGAAGGCCAAAGAGAAGAAAGAAAAGGGTAGATCTTGACAAAAGTTATCAAAATATTGCTGAAGAAAGATGCAATAGGAAATATCCTAATTGTGAAGTTCTTAATAGTTATTGGGTAGCTTCTGATGGTAAATATCATTGGTTCGAGATTATTCTTGTAGATAAAGCTCATCCTGTGATAAAGAAAGATAGGAATATCAAATGGATCACTAAAAAAAAAAGAAGAGCTGCTAGAGGGTTGACTTCTGCTGGTAAAAAAAGCAGAGGTTTGAGAAACAAAGGCAAAGGTGCTGAAAAGTTAAGGCCTTCAAGAACATCTAACACAAAAAGAAGAACTAAATGATTATTCTTTTTTTTCTATTATTTCTATATCTTTAAATTTAGGTTTTTCAAGGAACAAGCTTGGTTTTAATGTCTGTCTTCCTAATTTGTTGTTGAATTCGCAGATATAGTCTTTTGTTATGGGATCTTTGTATTCTATATTTTCGCAATTTGTTTGTTCAACATCGTTGCTGCTTTTATAAGAAGTATCTTTATTGTTTTGATTGTCTTCTTGTTCTATTTCATCTGTTAATTTATCTATGTTTTTCATTTTTAAAAATAAAAATACCCAAGAGACTTATTTTGAGGGGGGGCATGTATGGAAGAAACTCTTGGGCTTCTGTTTTTTCATTATTAAAGTAAAGCAACTATATAAATCTTTCTTTTTTTAACCACCATAAAGTGACAAATACGCCTAAAGAAATGTTTAAATATGTGTTATGTTATAATTTCGACATGAAAAAATTCAGGTGTACTGTATGTAAATACGAGTTTTATTCAAGAAATAAAGAGAGGATATTGCCTCCTAAAAGATGTCCTTATTGTTCAAAAGAAGGCACTATAAGTGAAAAAAGGCATGTTTTAGAAGAATTATAAAAATAAAAAAATCAAGCATTTTTGCTGAATTTCTTATATGTAAGCCATATGACTAAGCACATTTCTATGAAAATCACTATAGGCTTGATAAACTTATGCAGACTGTAGAAATACATCATGGTTGCTGCACCTATTACGAATAATCCTCCTATCATGAATGCTGTACCTATCCATTCATTGGCCAGATTCTTTTCTTTTGGTAGATACATTCCAGCAAGTACTGCTATAATGCCTATTATTGAAGTTATAACAAATGCATTTCTGTTATATATTTCTCTTGCTTCTTTATATTCTTTATGGCATGTCTTGCAAACGTATTCTATGACGCATCCGTCTTCATCATATCTTGCTTCTAATATGCCTTCGCAAGCTTCTATTTGCTCATCACTTGCTTCTATATGTTTGCATTCGCCTTTTGTCTGTGTAACGGGCTTAGGTTTTTGTTTGCAATAATCATTATACTCTGGTTTTTCATAGAATGCATTAATTGTGCTGAAAACAAAGACTGTAAAGAGCACAGCTATCACAAGAACTACTATATATTTTCTGAAATCAACTTTCATCTTCTCCTCCTCCTTTCTTTGCTTATAAGCCTTTCAAGAGTATCTATCTTTTGCATAAGTTCAAGCTTTTCCTTATCCATAGATATTATCTTGTTTGCATATTTTGTAAGTTCAAAATCTTCTTCCTTGATCTTTTTGCTTATATTTTTGAATTTGTCAATCTCTTTCTTTATATCTTCTATTTCTGCGCTTATTGAATTGAACTGATTTTTTATATCATTGTATTTCTGCACATCTGTTTTGATTCTTTCTATGCTTTCCTTTATCTCAGAATCTGTGTTATCTGCAATCTTTTTCATCACTTGTGTTTTTTGAAGTTTGATATCATTAATCTCTTTGTTTAGTATTTCTTTAAGTTCAGATATCTGTTTTATTTCGCTGTTAAATCTTTCTATTGCGCTTTTCTGCTCTTGATTTATTTCTTTCAGCTTTGCATCAAAAATATTCTTGAAATGAAATATGTCTTTGCTGAATTCATCTAGTTTTTTATTTTGTATATTTACTTTTTCTGCTATGTTTTCCATGAGCTCGCTTAACTGCATCATTCCTTTGATTTTCTTTATCATAACTTTGTTGTTGAATATCTAGTATAAAAATATTTTGTAAATTCTTTTGGTATGGGTAAAAGTATACTAAAATTCTCTTTTCCATACGAAACAAAGGTCATTTTCATAAATGAAACGGTGTTTCAAAAAAGAAAACATTAAATATGGGCTCTGTATCCCTTATTTGCAGAATGGAAAATCTTGATATAGTTGAGCAGTTGTTTGACAGCAAGCTTTTAGCTGTATTAAGAAAATTCTATGAGTTTGATAAAAAGGAGTTTTATATAAGAGAGTTGTCCAAGAAAAGCAGAGTATCTTTAGCAACAACTTTTAGGATTGTCAGAAGGTTGGTTGATCTAGGATTAGTAAATGAAATTAAGGTTGCTAAATTTAAAGTATATAGGCTTGGAGATAATGAGAAAACTAGATTTTTAGGTCAATTGATCAAAAAGCAGAAGCAGGCTTTGCAGGTTTTTGTAACAAAAGCAAAAGATTTGCGAGGATTGCAAAAGATACTCTTGCAAGGAAAAGAAGAAAAAGATAGGGCAAATATAATTTTGATAGGTAATAACTTTGATCTGACTGAAATCAAACAGATATGTGCTGCAATAAAGGAGCAATTTGAATATAACGTAAGCCCATTGACAGTTGATGAAGAGCAATTTGCACAGATGAAACAGATGATGCCTACTAGGACCAAAACATTGTTTGAAAAGTAGTTAATTTCTGAAATAATCTTTTATCTTGTTATAGCATACATTCAGATATTTGATTATGCCTATTTAATAGATTTTTCATATAAATATCTGCTCTATTGATAGCTGTTCTTGTCTTAAAATCATACAGCTTTGCTTTTATCAACCTAGCTTCAAGATTTAGTGAGTATTTAGTTATGTTGATCCTCTTTCATTTTTTTGTTTTTATTCATTATTCGAGTCTCTTAGCTATTTCATTAAAACTGAAATGCGCCGGCCGAGCATCTATAACCTAGTAACATGCGCAGTTATCAAAAAGATAAATAAGTATATAAACTTTTTGATTTTTTGCTTAAAAGTTGTAATAACTGAGATTTTTGCATGATTCAGAATTTATCGAAGAATCAACCGCAAGATTTAAATAATCATTGTCCTTACTGTAATTACAGGTAAGCACAATGTTATTGAAGTTCAGCAAACACGCGAGAGATCGGATGATTTTGAGAGGCATAAGTGTTGAAGAAGTGAAGAGAGCAATTGCTTTTGGAGCAAAAGCAATCCAGAAGCCCAATAAGCTGCTCTGTTATTATGGTCATTTTTGCGTAGTTTGCAGAAAAATTGGAGCTGTCTATTATGTCATAACTGTCAAACCAAGGTGAGAATCATGAAATGTCCAATATGTAACAAAGGGAAACTTGTTAGGAAGAAAGTCAAAGAGTATGTTTTCGGAGAGTTAATCGGTGAGTTTCCGGCAGATGTATGTAACCATTGCGGTGAATCCTTTATGGACGAAGCGGTTGTTAAACAGATTGAGGATATTGCCAAAAAGAAAGGACTTTTTGGGCTTGAGAAAAAGACAAAGATATCAAAATCAGGCAATTCTCTTGCAGTAAGGATTCCTAAGAAGATATCCGAATATCTGAAATTGAAAAAGGATACTGAAGTTTATATCCATCCTGAAAGAAACAAATTGGTAATTGAAACTATATAAGGCATCATAGCAAAGGCTGATAAGACCATTTATTCTCAGTCATTTTGGTGACTTGTAGAACAGTATGCCATGTATCTCTTGTTTGGATTACTGCTGTGTTTATCAGATCTGAAGACATTTCATAGATGAGAGAGTTATTGTTATTGCGATAGATGTCTTCAATCGTAAGGAAATACTTCTGGTAAGTCTGGATGGCAATGCCTTCAAAATGGGCTTCAGTGACAGGGATCTCAACACATGGAGTTAAGTGGAGCTGAGCTTGAGAAGAATACTTCTCAATATCTTTCTCAATCCTGTCATGAAAAGATTTTCTTGATTTGAAACTAGCTGCTTTGTGGTTGAGCTTTTTTCCGACATGAAGTGGAGTGCAGATATCTGCAATATGGTGGCTTATAATTCCCAGAAACATGCCCATGTTCTCAAGAAACTCAATCTCGCTGTAGCCTTCATCTTCAGGCTCATAAACCTTGATGAAATCAATGACCCCTTCAGTGTGCATCACAATCCTCGGTACACATCCTTTATCCTTAAGATTATCACTATCCACATAGAAACGGTGCACAAGTTTTCGCTTTTCCGAATCAGAAAGGTCAAAGTCCCACATGATCCTGAAATCATCTGAAAGGGTGGCACCTGAATCAATGCCAGCCCATCTTGGGAATAATATTTCCTGTTCTTCTGGTTCCAGGCAGGCTAGAGCAAGTTTGGCAATAAAGCTATGCGTCTTAGAAGTCATTGAATTGATTGTAACTGAAAGGGATAACAATCTCTACTCTAACTTAGATATTTGAACGACCAGGCCGGACATAAACTTATGGCTGGCATTACTTGGATGGTTGGAATTTGATGCTATGATAAACCTGCCTTTGAAATTGTCTTCATTAACTTCAAATTCCTTATGTTTTAATAGGTTTGAAATCTGTTCCTTAACATCTTTCCCTTTTAGCCATTTAGCCTTGAAAAGGACATATGAACTTCCAACTTGGGGAATAAGGCAGTGAATCTTTAGTCTTGCGCTTTTTTCATATAAATACCAAATAGGTGCTCTTAGAACTCTCGGATGCTTCTCTATCAGATATTTTTTACCGCCTCTTTCTATAGCTTCGAATCGTTCGATCATAGATGTAATTTTGTCAAGATTCTATATAAATGTTTCGAAACTCAATACAACCTCTTCAACGGCTTTTGTAATTCTGACATCAAGGCTTGTAGATAGATTTCAGTAACTCTTAAAGAAGAATGCCCCAATTGCTTTTGAACATACCTAATATTGAACTTGGTGGCTTTGTAGACAGCCAATGCAAAAGTGTGCCTCATGCAATGAACAGAAAACTCTTGTGAAATCTTGGCAATTTCTAAACATTTGGCAAACATGAATTGCAATCCTCTTGTAGAGTATCTACCATTAGATCTTGAACTGTGCAAAAGATAATCATCAAGCTTAACAGACTCATTGATCTCTTTTTTCATAATCATGTAGGATTTCACGGTTTCTCTGAACTCAAAATCGATTTCAACTCGCCTTGATTTTCCACCCTTTCCCTGTTCTACGAAGACGAACGGCCTTACAGAATACAAAAAGATATGCTTCATCCTTAGATTGCAGATCTCGGAGATTCTTAAACCAGTGGAAAGTCCCAATTCGACCAAAAACCACTGCTTAATGGCGGATTGTCCATAATACTGAGTTCTAGCATACAGTCTTCTCTTTAGCACTTTCCTTAGTCTTTTTATTTCAGCGATATTCAGACACCTTACCTTTTCAAGACTGTAATACTCACGCTCATGGTGGCTGCTCATTTTTTAAAAACATTGCGCCTCCCTTTTAGTAAAGAATATTCTTTTCGCATTTTAGGAGAATGCTGAAAAGACTGAGGATAGATATTTCCGTCAACAAAAAGATATTTTAGCAGTTTCTTTCATCAAAGTTAATAAAAAACTAGGAAAAGGATTAATTTTTGGAAAAAAACTGATTCTTGGTCGTTGGTAGAGGAAACCGGTGCAAAAAGTTTAAATATTTATTCTTCACATTTCTCCTAAATTCGGATAACATTCTCCTAGTCAGAAAACTATTGTCATAGGAAAGGAGGGTGTATGAAAAGACGAGTAATCTATTGCTTTGCCTCAGTTGTTACTTTTGGAGTTCTCTGTACGCTATTAACCGCTTGCGGCGGTGGAGGCGGCGGCGGTGGAGGTGGTGCAGCTGCTTCTTATACGAGCAGCACAATCCCTGAAGCTGTTGAAAACCTGCGTCAGGCAATCATTAATAAGAACACGACACAATTCTCATCTATACTTCATTCAAATGCAAAGTTCAACGCTGTTTCAAGAACAGCAATAGTGAATGGTTTTTCTGCTTACGTTATCGGAGAAACTGTATGTTCGAATAGCATTATTCCAACAATCACATCCCTAACAATGTCAGCAGAAGATGTATATTATGCAACGGATACAGTAGGTGTTTGTGATATCGACACAACAGTGACCTGGACAAGATCAAGAAGTAACGCCGATTTTTATTATAAAGACGGCACTGCCTATACAGATATTGCTGAAACTTATCATTATAAATTTCCAGTGCTTTTCCAAAATGATCGCAATAGTTGGCAGGTTGTAAGAGATGAAGAAGTAAAATGGCTTTGGGCAGCGGCAACAGATTATTTTACAGAAATACCCCATACAATATTTGCCGTTGATGATGATCCAGATTACCCTATCAATAGTATTGATTTGAAAAAAGATAATGTATCACTCGGGTTGACTTTCACAGAAAATTATTCAGGGAACTGGCGGAGTGAGTATATGCCAGGCAAATTAGAAACAGGAACCTATGATTGGTATATTACTTTTTCAAATGGTGAGACTATGGGATACAGAAGAACCATTGAAGCAGAACTCTCTTCACCAAGTGCCAATGTCAGCCAGAACGGTCAAACAATAACAGTAACCTGGAATGATGATACTTCAACGATAAACGGCGGCAACAACTATGAAATAGTAGTTCATGGTCAGAACAATGATTACCTTGCAAAAGGAATTTCGCAGGCAACAAACACTGTCGATTTCACTCTTCCTGCAGGTGAGGTCTACAATTATACTGCACTGGAAATTCAGGATTTTTATATGAATAAAATTTATAGAGGTACATCCAATGATCCTAGTTGGGGAGCAAGCGAGAGCGATTGGAATGTAACAACGATAGATACCTTTGCTGCTTCAGGATGGGGAGATTGCTCGATAGCCGTTGACTCTTCTGATAATCCACATATTGCTTATTCTGGAGGAAATGACAGCCCATTAAAGTATGCATCGTATAATGCTTCCTGGCAGACTGAAACCGTTTATTCAGCAGGATTTGTAGAATATAAATCCTTAGCCATTAATTCTGCTGGGAATCCATGTATAAGTTTCAATAATTTCTCCCCCTCACAATTGATGTATACATACAATAATGGCTCTTGGCAAACTGAAACAGTTGCGGTGAATATTATTGATCGGCATGTCTCTCTAGCACTTGACAATGCAGACAATCCTCATCTCAGCTACTACGCACTTGTTGGGAACAATCTTGGATTCGCTGAAAAAAATGGCGCATGGAATATCGAGACAGTTGTTGCTGGCGACTTTGGAAAATATTCCTCTCTTGTGCTTGATTCTGCAGGAAATCCGCATATTAGTTATTATGATGGCGCAGGCAACACATTGAATCACGCATGGAATGACGGTTCCTGGCACACAGAAGAAATTGATAACTGGGGTGATGTAGGGAAGTACAATTCGTTAGCAATAGATTCTTCTGATAATCTGTTTGTCAGTTACTACGATACAACAAATTCTTGCTTGAAATATGCTGAGTATTCAGGAGTGTGGGGGTGGCAAGTTATTACACTGGATGATGCCTCCGCAGGTAATACTTCTATTGCAATTGATTCTAACAATAATCCACATATTGTTTTTTTTGATAATGGTAATCTGAAATATGTCAGTTACAGTGGATTCTGGCAAACAGAAACAATCGACAGTTCAGGGAATGTAGGGTTTTCCTGTTCTCTTGCCATAGATTCGACAGATAAAGCGCATATAAGCTATTATGATGGTATCAATCGCTCCATCTTATATGCTTTAGAACAAGACTAAAATGCAATGATGGAGACTAAATGTCAACTTTGAAAAACATATTTTTATCAATATTTGTCCTTGCAGCTTTCCTGCTCAACATCACTGGATGCGGTGGTGGAAGTGGTGGAGGTGGTGGAACTGCCGGAGGCACAACTTCCTCCCCCACAGTGGATTCAATCCTTGTTGCTTTAGCATCTCCTGTAAGTTATAG
>CAYSVS010000039.1:0-12375 GCA_964434475.1 uncultured Methanosarcinales archaeon | reverse complement strand
AAGTGTTCAACTACCTAATTTTTTCGGTTTTTAGAAAAATCTGCACAACTCCAGAGTAATAACAAAAGTTTATAAATCCAGTTAATATTCCTTTTTTCTGAAAATAAATGACTAAAGTGATTGAATATAGCGATATGGATTGTCCTGGATGCAAAAACAAGATAAAACATGTAGTTGAGCCGGGACATATATCTGTATTCTGTCCATACTGCAGAGAAAGAATAAATATTTAAATCAAGACAATATTTATTTGAGTATGAACGCAGAAATTAACACATTAATAGTTCTTACATTATTGCCTTTCTTAGAACTAAGGGCAAGCATACCTTATGGTATATTTAATACAAGCCTTAGCAGGCCAAGTGTTTTTTTGATATGTATAGTAACCAACATCTTGCTTGCGCCGCTGCTGTGGATATTCGTAAATTATATGATGCATCTGTTCTTAGACTTTGATTTTATCAGAAAGCCTTATGATAAAATAGTTCTGAAAACACAGAAAAAAGTGCATCCATATGTGGAAAAATACGGAACAATAGGACTAGCATTATTTATAGGCATACCCTTACCAGGATCAGGAGTTTATTCAGGAGCATTAGGTGCATATTTATTAGGGTTCAAGTTTAAAGATTACATTATAGCATCAGTGATAGGCGTATTGATTGCAGGAACAGCGGTATTATTTGCAAGCATATTCGGCAATGGCATAATAGCATCATTATTTTTGAAAACTTAAAATGAAAAACAAAAAAATAATAGGATACAGCATAGCAGTATTGATTCTTATAATCAGTTTTTTTATCGATAAGCATATTCTGATACCAAAGCATGCTGCAATAGATTATGCGTTTGAAAGTATTTTTGATTTCATAACCATATTCACGCTTTTCATACTAATAGGAGCAGCTTTTCTTTATGAAGAAAAGAAGAAAAAATGGATACTGCCATTGTTCATAAGTGCATTTGTCACTATAATAATTACTATTTCATTAAAAATGATAATTGCAAGAACAAGACCAGACATAGCTGCAGGAATAATGTTAAACGATCTCTTCATATATTCTTTTCCCAGTCTGCACACTTCATTAGCTTTTTCAGCACTGCCCATACTGAACAGAAAATTTAAAAAAATAAAATGGTTCTGGATAGTTTTTGCAGTTGTTGTCGGAATAAGCAGAATTTATTTTAATCAGCATTTTTTTAGCGATGTTGTAGGAGGAGCATTATTAGGATATACTGTTGGAGATATATTTTTCAGCCTTGAAAAAAAATATAAGTGGTAAAGATGATAAGCAAACTAGAGATGAAAAGGCAAATGTTCCATATCTTAACAGGATTGTTTTTCTTAGCTATACTATACTTTAATATTTTCAATGAATACTTCATATTTCTTATATTATGTTTAGGATTAGGTTTGTCTTTGGTAAGCAGAGGAAAGAACATTCCGATAATAGATAAGTTTCTAAAAAACTTCGACAGGCCAAAAGATTTCAAGGAGATGCCCGGCAAAGGCGCGATATATATGATTATAGGTATATTGACAACAATTCTGATATTTGAGAAAAGGATTGCACTTGCTTCGATAATGATACTTACATTAGGCGATTCTATAGGACCTATGGTAGGGCATTTTGGAAGATTCAAGCATCCGTTCAGCAATGTAAGATATTTTGAAGGATTGTTGGCAGGGATAATTGCAGGAACATTAGGTGCTATGCTGTTTGTAGTATGGTGGAAAGCTTTGATAGCTTCAACGATAGCAATGATAGCAGAGAGCATAGATGAAGTGAAAGGCGAGCCAATAGATGACAATGTAATTATGCCTATTATTGCGGGAGTAGTATTGTTATTATTGGGATTGATTTAGAAATTTATATTGAAATAATAATATACTATATTGATATTATCAAATGCTCACTTAAAAAAGATACTTTTATAAACTTCTGTCCGTATAAATTAGGGCATCATGAAACTACAAGAACAAATGCAAAAAAAACTTTTGGAAGAAAAAGACATCTTCGCAGATATTATAGGACAAGATGAAGTAAAAAAACAGCTTAAATCAGCTTTACTTATGGATCGGAACGTACTTATAGTTGGTAATCCAGGTATAGGAAAGACAACTTTAGCTAAGAACATCGCAAAAATACTGCCAGCAACTGAAGTTGTTGAAGGCTGTGCATTCCATTGCTCACCTAAAGACCCTATATGCTCGTCATGTAAAAATGAAAAAAAACCGAATGTCAAGAAGATCTCGGGAGAAGAGAGATTTATCCGCGTTCAAGGTTCACCAGATTTAACTGTTGAGGATCTATTAGGAGATATTGATCCTATCAAGGCCATGAAGTTTGGAGCACTATCCTTAGAAGCGTTTACGCCAGGAAAAATATTCAAAGCAAACAACGGTGTACTGTTTTTTGATGAATTGAACAGATGCCCTGAAAAACTTCAGAATGCATTGTTACAGGTTCTGCAGGAAAGAAAATGCACTATAGGCTCTTATAATATAGACTTTGACGCTAATTTTCTTTTCATAGCAACTATGAATCCAGAAGACAGCGCTTCAGAAAAACTAAGCGATGTATTGTTGGACAGGTTTGATGTAATTTATATGGACTATCCTAACAAGATAGATATCGAAAAAAAGATCGTTGTTGAAAAATCAAGTAACCTTGTTGAAGTACCTAAAGAATTACTGCATCTTATGATATATTTTGTCAGGACATTAAGAGAAAGCAAAGATGTTGCAAAAAAACCTAGCGTAAGAGCAAGTATGGGGCTATACGAAAGAAGCCAGGCTAATGCAAGGATAAAAGGCAATAAAAAAGTAGAATATACTGATTTTAAGGAAAGTATAGTCAGTGTGTTAGCACACAGGATAAGGTTGAAACCAAGCGTAAAATACCTAAAATCTCCTGAAGAATTTATAGAAGAGAAATTTGAAGAAGTTATGAAGAGCGATGTAGCTAAGGAAATCAAAAAGGGGGATGTTCCCTGATGTCGATACAGAAGTAAAAGAGTTCTCAGAGATAGAAGAATTATCCGGCAAACTTAAAACAAACAATGTTGAAGAAAAACTTATGCATTCTGTTATTGAAAACGATAAACAAAAGATAGATGAAGGCAAGACGATAAAGGAAGCCATAAACCAAGGCATAGGAAGCTTTACTCCAGATATTATGTTCCAGAACCTCGTAAAAAACTATAATCTTGCAAAAAACCTGTACGGTCCAAAATTGATCAGCTTAGTTACAGGATATGGAGAAGGCTATGTTGAAAGAAACATAAATATCCCTGAATTCCAAAGAGAGATCAAAAAAAGAATAGAAGACAATATCCAAAAACTAAAAGACGACAAAGTGTTGACAAAAGAAGGAGTCATAAATTCTGCAGGCATAGAACTCGCTTCATTGACACTTTATATGGAAGAACTTGACAATATAATTCCAAAAGGAAGCATGGGAGAAAGGCTTCATAAAAAGACAAGCCACTATGGTGAAAAGCAAGATACAAAAAAATACAAGAAAGGCGACAGATTCAAAGATTTTGCGCTTAAGAAAAGCATAAAGACAGCAGTAAGAAGAGGACATAAAAAGATTGTCAAAGAAGATCTAAAAACTTTTGAAAGACAAAGCAAAGGACAACTGCATATAGTCTATGCTTTAGATGCATCAGGAAGCATGAGAGGAAAAAAAATAGATGCTGCAAAAAAAGCAGGCATCGCATTGGCTTTCAAAGCAATAGACAACAAGGATATGGTAGGATTGATAACATTCGGAGCAGAGATAAAAGAAATAATAAGACCAACACAGGATTTTGGATCTATACTAAAGGAAATAACATCTGTAAAAGCGAGCAAAGAGACAGATATCCCTGCTACTTTGAGCAAAGCGATAGAATTGTTTCCTGAAGATAATGATACTACAAAGCACATAATACTCTTAAGCGATGCTTTACCGACAATTGGCAAAAACCCAGAAAAAGAAACTTTAAAGGCAGTGAGCAGTGCAAGAGCAAATAATATCAGCGTAAGCTTGATAGGCATAGGATTAGATAAAAAAGGAGAAAAATTAGGAAGAAAGATATCTGAAACAGGAGACGGAAAATTCTATGTTTGCAAAAATATAGATGAATTGGACAAGATAATACTTGAAGATTATTATGAATATGCTTAAAATAAGAACAAAGGCAAGATTCCTGAGATGATTATTATCAAAGTTGCCAATCCTAACTTGTGTGCAAAACTTCTGCTGCCAAACATATATCCTATGGCTGCCTTTATAATCAGGTTAATAAAGACAGACAACATTATTGCAATAGCAGCAACACTCAACAAAATATCGGTTCCTCCAAGTTGAGACATAGTAACAGTAATCGCATCAACATCTGCAATCCCAGAGAATAATGCAGTCGCATAGATTCCTTTTTCTGCAAAATAGGTAAGTGAAATCTTGCTTATATATAATATAGCTACAAAAAAAGCACCAAACTTCAATGCAGGAGCTAAAGCGAATGGACTTTCGAGTTCTATTTTGTGCTTTAAATCTTTGGAAGGCATCCTGTAGAAAACATAAGATATAATAAAAGAAACTACAAACATTACGACCAAAGGCAGTATCAAAGAATCAAGCAAAGCTCTGTTCAATACAAAAACAACAAACAATACCCTTAAGAATTTTGTTGCGCTTGCGACCAATGTTCCTAAAACAAGAGGATTATCTATTCTAGATTTTTTACTTCTCTCTGAAAAAGACATAGTAACAGCCGTACTAGATACCAAACCTCCTAAAAATCCTGTCAACCCAATACCTCTTTTCTGGCCTATGAACTTGACAAGAATATAGCCGACAAAACTTATGCTTGATATGAAAACAACCATAAGCCAGATAATATAAGGATTAAATACATCATATGGACCATATATCTTATTAGGCAAAAGAGGAAGAAGTACAAAAGCTATTATGCCAAATTTAAGGGCAGCATAAAATTCCTCTCTCTTCATTGTCTTTGCAAACTTATGCGAAATTATTTTTATAGACAATAATATAGTTACCAATATAGCAAGGATAATGGATATCTTAAAGTATTGCTGATAACACATGACTCCTATGATGAAAGCTAAAATAGCTGCAAACTCAGTGGTTGAGCCTGTTTCTTTAAACCTTGCTGACGCTACAACATATGAAGAAATGATGAACAAGAAAAATCCAAGGAAAGAGATTATCAAAAACCAGTCAGAGTATTTCTCTGCAAGAAACGCACTCAATGTTCCAAATAAAGTAATCAGTATAAATGTTCTAATTCCTGCAAACCTTCTTATTTTAAAATGCTTCTGGCTCATCTCACGCTCTAATCCTATTAAAGTACCTAAAGCAGCAGAAATCAAAATAATATTCAATAGTTTGTATAATATAGCAAGTTCCAATCTGACACCTCTCTTTTTAACAATATAATGTTATTATATTTATATACTTTTTCATATTTAATCAAATGAAAGATTTAAATATCAGACCAATTTATTTTTTTTCATGAAGATATACGCTAACGCTGACCTGCATGGAGATTTGGATAAGCTCAACAATATCAAAAAAAAGAAGTTAAGTAACGTGGAATTAGCTGTGTTTGCAGGAGATATGACTATCTTTGGAAAAGATATGGATAAGATCTTCTCTAAACTCAACAAATTAAAAAGGCTTGTCCTTATAGTACATGGAAATCATGAAGATGAAAAAGACATGAAAAGGATGGCTAAAAGATATAAGAATATAGTCAACATACATAAAAAAACTTTTGTGTATAAAGACGTGCTTTTTCTGGGACATGGAGGAGGAGGTTTTTCTTCGACAAGCGAAGATTTTGAAAAAATCTCTGAAAGATTTGAGAAATCAGCTGCAAAACATAAAAAGGTTGTTTTTGTTATACACCAGCCACCCTATAAAACAGAATGCGACAAGATACATGGAGAAAGAGCAGGCAATAAAAGCTACCGAAAATTCATAAAAAAAGCCAAGCCTGATATTGTAATCTGTGGACATCTGCATGAGAACGAAGGGAAAAAAGATAAGATTGGCAAAAGTCTTATAATAAATCCCGGGTGGAAAGGAAGAATAATCAGGGTTTAGAAAATAGTCTTTTATATTTTTTTGACAAAGAAGGACTTCTTATCACAACACCAGGAAACTTAATAGGTCCATAAAAAGCTTGATCCACCAATACTTTTAATCGCTTTGAATCTGACCAAATCACCAGAGGTTTTTCTTGTATAGATGAAGCAGATAACATATTTGTTACTTTTAAAACATATTTATTATCTTTCAAACCAGAAGTTTCAAAAAAATCTTTTAGATGTTTATACTGTCTTGTATCACTATTATCAAAAAACAGCCCTTTTTCCATTATCTTACCATAAATATGTTCTATTCTTTCATAAAACATATAGCATATTTGACTATGAAAAAGAGAGATGTTATTTGAATCATCAGGATTATGAAAATATAAAATTTTATCCAGCATACTTGTTCTTTGCTTAACAACCGTGTTTTTGTCCATCTGAAACAATAAATCATCAACTGCTTTTTCTAAAGTGGTGCAAAATAAATTTATATCTGCAACCAATGATTCTTTATACTTTTTGTTCAATAATGATTGTTCAGCTTCATTAATTCCGTGCATACAAGACATATGTTTCAGGAAAAATATCAAGTCCTTAGAAAATCTTTCATCAACATAGCATTTTACACTGCTTTCCATAAGCGCATATTTTCCTTTTTCTACCTTAGGATAAAAAACAGAATTATCAAAAATATGAAGAGAATCTTCTTTTCTCAAAATTTTAAGCATTTGTTCATAATTCATCTTCCATCAAAATTCATCACCCTATCTTTTGAGTCTTGCCTCATCAATAAAACAACTCTACTGTTTTCCTTTTCATCTATTATCTTAAGTTCAGGATTGTGTTCGATTATTTCTTTCGCGAATTGCATTATCTCTTCATGTCTTGGCATGTTTTCTATTGCTAACCTTTCTCTACTATAGCCGACCCATACATAAGCCTTTAACTCAAAAAAATCTGCGTTTATATCTTTGAACAATTCTGCATATTTTTCTGGCTTGACCATATTGATATCTTTTGCCAATGTTAATCTTATTGTCTTTCTGGTGTTTAATTTATCAATAACTTTTAATGACTGCATTATCCTTTCCCAGCCGTCTTTTATCAATGGAGAGCAGCTTTTTATATAAGTTTCTTCGTCAGGAGCAGGTAATGTGATGTATAACTGCGTTGGCTCATGCCCTTGTAATTTTTCTAATGCTTCGGGGTTGGTGCCGTTTGTAACAAGGAAGGAAGTCATCTGTTTTTCTTTTAGATAATCTATCATCTCGTTCAATCTTGGATACATTGTTGGCTCTCCTGATAATGAAATCGCAAAGTGCAAAGGCTTTTGGCATTCAGCAAAATTTGTTTCATCACGTTTTTCAGTACCACCAAATCCTTGCAGATATTTTACGTGTGCTTTTATTGACTCATCAACTATAAATTTAGGATCATCTATAGGACCTTGCCACTGCATCTTCGTAAAATCAATATCTCTCCAGCACCAAGCACACCTATGATTGCAAAAAGGTAATGCAGGAGTCATCTGAACACATCTATGTGTTTCTATGCCGTAAAAAGTATGTTTATAGCAGACATCTTCTGCTCTTATTGCTTTTTTTGTCCACATACATACCTTAATCGCGCTATGATTTCCAACAATCCTATAGCCTTGTCTTTCCAAATCTTGTTTTTTTTGTTCATCCATTATATATTGTGAAAAGGAAGGTTTGTTTTTAAAGCTTTTTGATAAAAATTAATAAAAATTCCTGAATCAGACTACACAACCGCAACAAAATTAAGGATATTATCCTATTTTTTCTTTGCAATCCGAATTCTTAAGACAAAAGAAATTATAAGCCTAATCTTTAATTTGTAAATATGAATATTTACAATTACAAATCCTAAACCATTACAGAACAACAGGATTTCAACAGTTCATAAGCACAACCAGCCAATATACTAAAAAATATTAAAATATTTTTTATGTCCTAATAATCCATTATTTTTATGAGACAGGGGGTATTAAAAGTATAAAATCTAGTTTGTAATTAAAACAATTGTATCCATTTATAAACAATAACAAAATATATAAATCATCTCTGAAAACTTATTCTTATGAAAATCAATGAAGCTCTTGACAAACTCAATTCTGACATAAGCTTTAAGCAATACTTAAAAAATAATCCTAAAGCTTACTTAAGCCATTTTTTTATGATGATGGAAAAAGATATGAAAAATGATTGGCAGATAGGATACTATAATCCTGATTCTAATCTGGTAAGCACCTATATAGTCACAAACAAAGACATAATAGCAGAAACTCCGCAAGAGCCTTTCAAAAAACCAGAAGACAGTATCGCAAGATTAGGTTTTGATAAAATAAAAAAGTATTATGATGATGCTATAAAAAAAGCAAAAGAATGTTTAAAAAAAAATTATCCAAAAGAACTTCCTTTGAAAACTATGATTATACTGCAGAATATAAAAGATTTTGGCAATATATGGAACATAACTTTTGTAACAAGTTCATTCAATACCATCAACATAAAGATAGATGCTAAAGAAGGCAATATACTGAATCATGAAAAAACATCTTTCATGAAATTCAAAAAATAATATTGTTAATATATACTGAAGTAAAGTATTGTTTAAATATAATTTATGATAATAAAAACAAGAGGGGGTTGTTTATATGGAAAAAGTAAAAGTACACGTAAAAAAATCTGAAAATTATAAAGAATTATCATTACCAGTATATAAAACTGAACAGGCAGCAGGCATGGACCTTTATGCTGCGATCGACGAACCCATAACTTTAAAGCCAGGAGAGAGCAGATTAGTTCCAAGCGGAATACATATAGCTTTACCTGTCGGATATGAAGCACAGATAAGACCAAGAAGCGGTTTGGCATTAAAGCATGGAATAAGCATAGTGAACTCTCCAGGCACAGTTGACTCTGATTATAGAGGACCTGTAGGCATAATATTAATCAATCACGGAAGCCAATTTTTCACAATAAATAGAGGTGAAAGGATAGCGCAGATGGTTATAAACAAGGTTGCACAAGCAGATTGGAATCTTGTTGATGAACTTACAGAAACAGAAAGGGGAGAAGGCGGTTTTGGACACACAGGCAAATAAAAAAAAGAGGTGGTTTTTTTGGATAATGGTATTAGCTATAATGCACAAAAGAATTGTTTAAGATTAGATGAGTTTTATAAAAAAGAGGCTAAAGAAAAAAAAGAACAAGATGAGGAATAGCTATGCAAGTATATATCGCAGAATATAGTGAACTTTCAAACATAGATTTGCCAGGAAAAACTTGCGATGTAATATCTTTTGCAGGATGCGATTTTAACTGTCCTTTCTGCAATGTTTCTCAAATGCTAAAATTTCTAGAAGAATATCTTTATGATATAAGAGAGATAAAAGAAAAGATAAAAAATAATTCTAAACTTATCCAAGCAGTATTATTCACAGGTGGAGAACCTACATTACAAAGGCAGCCTCTGATTGAACTATGCAAGTTTGCAAAAAAGTTTGGTTTAAAAACAATATTAAATACTAACGGCTCTAAACCAGATAGCTTGAAAAGTTTGTTTAAGGATAAATTAATTGATGAAGTTATCTTTGATTTAAAATGTCCTTTAAGGAACGAGATATTTGACAAGGTTACAAAATCAAAAACATTCTTCAAAGAGACACAAGATATAATCAAAGATGTAAAAGAATCATTAAAAATATTAACTAACTATAATATTTATGTTGAGTTCAGGACATTGATAGTTCCATCATTGATGTACAAAAAAGAGGATCTGCTGGAAATTGCAGATATTGTTAAGGATTTTAACTGCTTATGGACATTAACTAAGTTTCAACCAGGCAATTGTTTAGTAAAAAGATTTGATGCTATTGATCCACCTTCTGAAATGTTTTTAGAAAACCTAAAGGAAATTATTCTGCAGAAGTTTCCGAAGCTGATGATTGAGGTTTGACTATAGTCTCAAGCTTTTGATATAAAAAGTCCCTGATCTGTTCTTTTGAATCATATAAACTGAACTTTATCATCTCAGGAGTTTTTGAACAATATTTGGTGCAAGCATCTTTATACAGATCATCTATCCAGTTGGAAGCGTATCTTTTGTTTACCAATAATTGATAATGCACATTAAACTCATGATCATCATTCAATCTTCCATCGCTTCTTTCTTTTTTTAATGTAATATATTGCTCAACAGTCCAATCTTCAGGAGCGCATGCAAAAAATAAGTGAGTAGGAGGATGACCAAAAGCAATCTTATGACCTGGAAGATCGATATATGTATCCCTATCAATGCCATTATTAAGATAGTTTTCATCATATATCTGATAGCATGCAGATTCCTCGCTTCTACTTCTAACTATTACCTTATTTTTTTCTCTTAATATCTTTCTAAATCTAAGAAATTCGCTAACTCTATATGTTTGATGACAATATGCAGCAGCAACAGGATCAAGCTCGCCTCCAAATTGGGTTCTATTTTGCTCAACAACCCTATTTGTCTGTCCTGCACCTCTTTTTGTTGGTTCTTCCATTATCCATACATCTGCAGAATCAGGATCGATGTATGTAGAGATATTATTCCTAACAAATGATGCAACCTTTAGATCTTTATTAGTACCGCCACAGCCCTCTAAAAGATCAATCGCTTTCTCCCTAAAATCCTGCTTGTACTCTTCAGGAACAGAATCATCTTTCAAGAATTGTGTAAGATTCAAATAATTTGAATTATATTTTTCAAACAATTCAGCATGGAATAATGCGTCTATCTCTGTACCTCTTATATCCTTTACTTTCAATCCTTTTATCTGAAAGAATTCAATAATGTCTTTTATCTGTGTGCTTGTTCCAGACATGTCTGGACCTGATACTACGATATCTATATAGCTCATCTTAAATTTGAAAGTTTAACTTCTAATATTTAAAATCATATGTTTTACAAAGAACATATTATAAAGACATAACAAATCTTAAAAAGAATCCTTTATTCTCCCAATAACCATGTCTTATGAATGGTTATATGCACTGCGAAGATTTGGAAGCAAGCTCGATTTGGAGCGGATAAAAGAGATAATGGAAGCTCTAGGCTATCCTCAAGATAAGCTTAAGTTCATACATATAGCTGGTACGAACGGAAAAGGCTCAGTGTCAAGGATGATACAAGCAATATTGACCGAAGCAAAGTACAAGGTAGGACGATACAATTCTCCGCACATCATAGATTTCAGAGAAAGAATATCTATAGATGATAAGTGGATTCCTGAACAAGATTTGCTTAGAATAATCGAGCTGATAAAATCAAAAAAAATAGAACTCACTTTTTTCGAGTTTGTTACTGCAATAGCTTTACAATACTTCCATGAACAAAAGGTGGATTATGTTGTTTGGGAAACTGGCTTAGGAGGACGATTTGATGCGACTAATGTAGTAGATGCAAATGTTGCTGTGATAACGAACATTGATTTAGAACATACTGCTGAACTTGGAAATACTAAAGAAAAAATAGCTTTTGAAAAATCAGGCATAATAAAAAATAATTCTATAGTAGTATATGGAGGAAACAGGGAACTAAACCATATGTTCAATAAAGGTAAAAGATTAGTGAATGTGGATTATTCAAAACCTTTCAGATTCAAGCTTAACCTTAAAGGAAAACATCAAATAAACAATGCCAAAGTTGCATTGACTGCGATAAATGAACTTGATACTGACATAAATGAAAAAATAATAGATAGGGCTTTTAGAAACATTGACTGGCCCGGTAGACTAGAACAAATAGATAATTTTATACTTGACTGCGCTCATAATCCTGCTGGAATGAAAGCATTGAAGGAATATATAGACAATCTTAATATCGATGAACTAACAATAATATTTGGTGTTTTGAAAGACAAAGATTATTTGAAAATGTTCCAACTATTGCCTAAGCATTCTAATATTATAATAACAAAACCAAAAAGCGAAAGAGCGCTTGAACCTGATAAGATTGCACAATACAGTGCAAAATGCATTGTTTTTGACAGCATAGATAGAGCTATGGAATATGCAAAACAAAATAACAAAGGTAAGATACTTGTTACTGGAAGCTGTTATACTGTAAGTGAAGCAAGAGAATGGCTTATAAGGAATATAAATATTTAGTCCTACACCGAAACAAAGAAAACAATTTATATAGTATATTATATTACTGGAGTTGTGCAGATTTAAACTCTAGCCTTGGCTAAACCTCTAAATATT
>CAYSVS010000038.1:0-12490 GCA_964434475.1 uncultured Methanosarcinales archaeon | reverse complement strand
AATATCAAGTAGATATATAGAGTTTACGTTTTTGCTAATTTTGCAAAGTTCCCTGCATTTCATAAAAAAAGTAAAATACAATTAAAAGATATTTATGTATCTTAGAAAAAATAAGTACTAAAAATCAGGTTTTAGGAAGTATATAATCTTTCCTGTCAAAATTCTTTGCAACTTGTTTAACCCTTCCTTTAATAAAAAATAATGCAGATTCAAGTTTAGATCTATTGTCTGATAAAACAATAATATCCAATCCAGAAGATACTCCTTTATTATTTCTACCAACTTCTTCGAATATAACAGAAGAATCCATAATATTATATACTCTTACACCATTTGACGAATCATACTTTTCATCCTTTAATTGGTGCAATAATCCTTTGTATAATTTCATATCATCCAAATAATATATTCCTGCTTCCATAAACATAGAGAAAAAAACACAATATATAAAAGTTTATATTCTAGATAAATCAAAGCAATATTTATAAACAAACAGAATTAATTCTAAAAATATGGAAACACTATTGCCTTTTGAAAAGATAGAAAGACAAATCCTTGTTAAAAGGATAGTTGAAACAAGCGATAAGTTTGGTGAAAATCCCGAAAAAAGAAAAGTTAAGGATTTGGTAGAATATGGCATAATCAATCTAGATAAACCAAAAGGCCCTACATCACACCAAGTTTCAGCATATGTACAAAAAATACTAGACATAAATAAATCAGGCCATTCTGGCACACTGGATCCTAAAGTAACTGGTGTCTTGCCTGTTGCTATAGGCAGAGCAACAAGAATAGTTCAAACTTTACTAACTTCTGGTAAAGAATATATAGTGCTTATGCATCTGCATAAAGATATAGACAAGGAAAAACTTAAGGATACTCTTATGTCATTCGTTGGCAAAATAAAGCAATTACCACCTATAAAATCAGCAGTAAAGAGACAATGGCGTTACAGAAAGATATACTATATAGACATTCTGGATATTGAAGAGCAAGATATATTGTTCAAGATAGGCTGTCAGGCAGGCACATATATAAGAAAACTTTGCCACGATATAGGACAAAAATTAGGCGTAGGAGCACACATGGCAGAATTAAGAAGAAGCAAAACAGGGCCTTTCAATGAAAGTGACATTATAACGCTGCACGATATTACAGACGCATTACATTTCTGGAAAGAAGAGAATAATGAAGCTTACATAAGAAAAGTTATACTTCCTATTGAAAGAGCTGTAGAACATCTTCCAAAAGTTTGGGTTATGGATACTACTGTCGACACTTTATGCCATGGGGCAAACCTAAATACACCAGGAATAGTTAAATCAGAATCAGATATACAGATTGACGAAGATGTTGCAATTATGACTTTAAAGGATGAACTTATAGCCTTAGGAAAAGCAAAGATGATCAGTAAAGATATTATCAGAAAAGATAAGGGACTTGCTGTTGCAGTAAACAAAGTATTCATGCTTCCAGATACATATCCAAAAATACAGAAAAAAGAATAAAAATTAAATTAGTTTCTCTAATGTTTTCTCAAGGCTTTCTTCATCACCTACAAATACCAACCTATTTTTAAAAAATTCTTTATCTTTCTTCATAAAAAATCCTTTAACAATCGGTTTTGGTCCGAACTCGACGATAGTTTCAGGCAAGATATCTTGAATACTAGACATTATAGAATCCCACATTACCGGCTGCTCTAATTGTCTGGATAAGTACTCTGCAAAATCTTTTTTTTCAGAATATTTATGCGGTCCAAAATTTGAATACACTGAAAAAGTTGGCAACTTAAAATCAATATTTTTTAACATCTTCCTGTACTCATCAGATCTTTCAGCATACAAAGAAGTATGAAAAGCATCACTCACTGGCAGCAAACCCCTGCTCCTTGCTCTATTAGCTTTAGCTTCAACAATAAAATCTTCAATCTCTTCTTTAGAACCGCTCCCCACAATAGTCTGTTTAGGATGATTATACAAAGCAGCCTGAACATCATTAAACTCCTCTAGTAAATCATCAACCTTATCAGATTCTATGTTGTCTATAGCAGCAAGATAACCTCCTACATCAGACATTATTTCGCCTCTTTTCTTTACCAACTCAACACAGTCTTTAAAATATATAGATCCTGCTGAATACAATGCACCATACTCTCCTAAACTATGGCCTGCAGCTGCTTTCACAATATGTTGTGAAGCCAGCTCACTAAAAACTTCAAAAGCTGCAACTTCTAATGTAAATATCATAGGCTGCGTATTTTTTGTCAACTTCTGTTCTTCTTTAGAACCTTCGAAGCATAGACCTTTAATATCCATTCCAGTATATTCATTTGCTTGATTAAAAATTATTTTAGCAGCATCATAAGCATCATATAAACTTTTACCCATGCCAGGATGCTGACTTCCTTGACCTGTAAAAACATAAACTACATCTTTCATAATAAACACCTCAAAATAGAAAAAAACAGAACAGGATTAAAAATTATATTGTAATAGAAGATATAAATTTAAACAAACTCTACTCTTCTCGCTCTTATTCCTGATTTTTGCATATGAACTTTTTTGCATTCTTTGCAAGTATAACGCAAATCAGTCTTTTTGGTCTGTTTAGCTCCAGTCCTCTTAAAATTAGTGACCGCAGGCTTGCTATACCTTCCCAAATTGCCTGTTCCTCTAGCTCTACCTCTTAATTTTGCCCTCACTTTACTACCATAAGTTAAACTAGAAGCTTTCTTTTTCTTATTCTGAGCCACTTTATGCTCTGTATGTTTCTTACAATACGGACAATATCTTTTTACTGCTTTTGGAATTTTCATGTTTTTTGAAAAATTTAAGGTTATATTTAAATATAGTGGTTTTTTAGCCCAAATTATGAATAATATATCTATTATCACATTCGGATGCTCTCTAAATACAGCAGATTCAGAGATAATAGAAGGGATATTAATAAAAGCAGGATTCAATATAGTAAATAGCATAGATGATTCTGATCTTGTTATAATCAACACATGTACTGTCAAGAACCAAACAATAAAAAAGTTTAAAAAAACGGTTCAAAAGATAAAACAATCAAAAAAAAAGATAATAATAGCAGGCTGTATAGCGCAGACTGAACAAGTAGAGGATTTTTCAAGAATAGGCACAGACCAGATCCATAAGATAGCAGAGATTGTTGAAGAAACTCTTAAAGATAATAGCATTACTTCGATAACGCGTGAAAAAAATCAAAGAATAGATTTGCCTAAAAAAAGAAAAAACAAAGCCATAGAAATAATTCCTATATGTCAAGGCTGTCTAGGTCTGCCATGCTCTTTCTGCAAGACAAAAGAAGCAAGAGGAAGCTTGTTCTCATACGACAAGGATGCGATAATCAGCAAAGCAAAAAAAGCGATAATCAAAGGAGTAAAACAAATTTGGCTGACTGCACAAGATACAGGAGCTTATGGCAAAGATATCGGCGAGGATTTACCTGATCTGCTCAGAAGCATAATCAAAATACCAGGAAACTTCAGGATAAGGCTAGGAATGTTGAACCCCAATCACCTAAAAAATTTAATAGATGAAATTACGGAAATATACAAAGATAAAAAAATGTTCAAATTTATACACATTCCAGTACAAAGCGGAAACAACAAAGTATTACAAGACATGAAAAGACAATACACCATAGAAGAGTTCAAGGCAATGATAAAAAAACTTAAGCAAAACATCCCAGATATCACTATAGCCACAGACATCATTGTAGGATTTCCAGGAGAGACAAAGCAAGAATTCCAAGATACATTAAATTTATTGACATATGCCAAGCCAGACATAGTAAATATTTCTAGATATAGTGCAAGACCGAAAACATTAGCAGCAGAAATGCCTAATCAAATACATGGAAGAGATATCAAAAAAAGATCAAGAATACTGTCTGAAATGTTCAGAAAGATATCATTAAAAAATAATCAAAAATGGATCGAAAGAATAGACAATATAATTATAGATGGAAAAGGCAAAGAATCTACATATATAGGAAGAAACGATTCATACAAACCAATAGCAGTGAAAGGAAAATACAAAATAGGAGATAGGATAAAAGTCAAGATAAAAAAAGCAAAAATATTCCATCTAATCGCTGAGCATATAATCAACTAATCTGGAAAAATCAAGTTTTTTCCTGTAATCTTCCTTTATAGAAATCAAAACATTCTCTGGTTCAGCTCTAAGATTTTCTTTTTGATCTTTTATCATATTCTGCATAAGATTGTGATAAACAGTATAATCTTCATAGATTCCGATAGTTATCGCATCTCTTATACTTAATAACTCCATAAAGCTATAACCATTACATTCATTAGTAAAGGATTTTTCAGCAAATTCCCTAGCATCTCCTTTAAACTGCAGATAACACAAGCTCAATAATTCACAAGGAATCTTCTGTAGATTAGGGATATTTACAAAATGCAAAAGATTCTTATCTAAAAGTTTCTTTTTTATTGAACTTATAGTAGGCCTGGCAACCTTTGTTTTCTTGGATATAAAAGTATCAGATTCATCAGGATTTTTCACTATAGCTTTAAGCACAATCTTTTCCTTATTGCTTAATTTATAATAAGAAGGTTTCCGATAAATATTAACATCATCAGGTTCAGTATCTATATCAAATATTCTTTTCAATATCCCAGTGAAATTTATCAATTTGCTGAAAACACATATTTCAAAAGGAAAATTAACAATCTTATGGTCCTTTAAAATATTATTTTCTTCTAACCTTTCTATAAAGTTATAATAATCCTTCGAAAAACCAGTATAATTTTTTTCTACAAATACTGCAAAAAAATCAGAATCTGTAAAATAACAATAAATAATATTAGGATTTTTACTTATCTTTGGAAATAATGCTTTAATATCTCCGTTTTTGGCATTAAGCGAACCATATACAACAGAAAGCATCTCACATCCAATAAGACTCAAACTAGGTACAGCGATAGTCTGATAAAAGTCTTTCTGCTTAAGTTTATTTCTAATTGCTGTTATCGTACTTCTTTTAATACCTATCTTTTTAGACAATTGGTTATCGTTTAGCGTTGGAAATTTGGTTAACCCTAAAAAACATTTTTTCTCTTTTTGTGTTAGTTTAATCATTGTAAAAATAGCAAAACATAACAAACTATATAAATATTGTTATTTAATGGTAATTTTAAAATAGGTTTATATTAAAAAAGGAATAACAAAACATTAAAGAATAAACTTATTCAGATAACCTAAAATTAATACGAGATTAAAAAACAGTATTAAAATTATTTACGCCACATTAAAAACCCCATAATAAAAAAGTTTAAATAATATTACTTTATCATACTTTTTCTATGAAAGAAAGATTAACTGTAACTATAGATTCAGATTTACTAAAAAAAATAGACAAAGCAATAGATGGACATAAGATAAAAAACAGAAGTCATGCTTTTGAATTACTGCTGAAAAAATCATTAAGAAATAATTTTCCAAAAAAAGCAGTGATACTTTGTGGCGGCAAAGGCACAAGGTTAAGACCCATAACTTATGAGATACCAAAAGCATTGATTCCAGTACACGGTAAAACATTAACAGAACATCTTTTCGACCTTTTTAAAAAGTATGGAATTAAAGATATAATCATGGCAGTAGGCCATATGCGCGAAAAGATAATGCAATATTACGGAGATGGGAGCAAGTTTGGCGTCAACATCACTTATATAATTGAAAACGAGCCATTAGGCACAGGAGGACCGCTAAAACTTGCAAAAGAACATCTTTCAGAAGCTTTTTTCTGTACCAACGGCGACGAACTGAAAGACATAGACTTAGACGAGATGTACGAGCAGCATACAAGAGAAAACGCAAAAGCAACCATAGCTTTGACTACTGTCGAGGATCCTAGTGCCTATGGAGTCGCAAGATTGAGCGGCAGCAAAATACTTGAATTCGTAGAAAAACCTAAGAAAGAAGAAGCTCCAAGCAAACTGATAAGTTCAGGTTTCTATATTCTTGAGCCAAATACAATAGAGATGATTCCTGACGGTTTTGCAATGCTTGAAAAAACAGTTTTTCCTGAATTGGCAAATCAAGGCAAACTATTCGGATATCCTTTTTCAGGGCAGTGGTTTGATACAGGGAATATGGAAAGATACGACAGAGCAATAAAAGAATGGAAAGGACTTAGCCCAAAAAACAAAGATTAAAATGACAGACATATTCAAAGCTTATGATATACGCGGAATCTACCCTACACAATTAGATGAAGAAACCGCTTACAGGATAGGAAGAGCATTCGTTACATTCTTGAAATGTAAAGAAGTTGTTATAGGTTATGACATGCGCGAATCACAGAAAAAGATTACAGACGCATTAATCAAAGGCATCACAGACCAAGAAGCAGACATCATAAATATAGGTCTAGCAAGCACACCTATGCTTTATTTTGCTGCAAAAGATAAAGAAGCAGCCATAATGATTACAGCAAGCCACAATACAGGAGAATACAACGGATTTAAACTATGCAAAAAAAATGCCATACCAATAAGCGGAGATACAGGAATAAAAGATATTAAAAAATTGTTTCAGGAGAATAACTTCCAAGAAGCAAATAAAAAAGGCCAGATCAAGGAACTTGACATAGAGCAAGATTTCATAGAACATAATCTAAGATTCTTAAAACAACAAAAAAACAATCTAAAGATAGTATTTGATTTCGGCAATGGTATGGGCGGCTTTAGCTATCCTAAAGTTTTTGACAAAATAGAATGCAAAAAAATATATATGTACGATAAACCAGACGGCAGCTTTCCACACCATACTCCAGACCCATTAAAATTAGAGAATGTAAAAGATCTTCAAAAAAAAGTTATATACGAAAAAGCAGATTTAGGCGTATCTGTAGATGGAGATTGTGACAGATGCATGTTCATAGACGAGAAAGGAGAATACATAAGCGCAGACCTGATTACAGCATTGTTGGCAGAAGAACTGCTTAAAACACATCCAAACTCAAAGATTCTCTATGACTTAAGAAGCAGCAAATCTGTGAAGGAAATTATTGAAGAAAACCAAGGCGATGCAATAATGTGCAGGGTCGGCCATGCATTCATAAAACAACAGATGAGACAAGAGGATGCATTATTTGCAGGCGAACTAAGCGGACATTTTTACTACAAGGAAAGCTTTTTCACAGAATCATCAATAATTTCTGTAATAAACATAATGAACCTTATGCAGGAAGAAGGAAAAACATTAAGCAATCTGATAAAACCAATAAAGAGATATTTTGCATCTGGCGAAATCAACTCAGAAGTAGAAGACAAAGACGCAAGGATGAAAGAGCTTGAAGAAAAATACAAAGAAACAGCAAAGAACATATTCTGGCTTGATGGCATAAGCATAGTATTTGAAGATTGGTGGTTTAATGTACGTAAAAGTAATACAGAACCAAAGCTAAGACTAAACCTAGAAGCTAAAAACAAAGAGCTAATGCAAGATAAAAGGGACGAAGTTTTAGGAATAATAAGAAAATAAAAGTATAGCCTTATTATAACATCTTTATTTCCACTATAAAACTTAAAGGTTTCAGGATCTTTAAAATATTCAAGAATATAGACAATATTTTTTTTAAAACTCAGATTTAATTTTATTCTTCAAACCATTTATTTTCCATTCATAAGAGATTTTCATAAAGACAATTTCTATAAAACCATCATCATTTTCATACTTATCACCATATCCATTAACAACAACATTTCTACTTCCTGTACCTTTGTTTAAAACCAAAATATAAAATACAGTCTTACCTTCATATTCTATATGACCCCATAAAAAAATCACCGATGCAGGTCTTAGATACATATTTACCATTATTCTTCTTAGATACTAATTTTAAAAATTCACTATTAAAGTTACGTTTCACCTACATCACCAACCATCATCAAGACATCATACCACACACAACTTTTGTTTTTTTGTATCCAAAAAGGGGTAAAACCACAATACCTCAATATAACAGATATTATATTAATCCGAAGCATTTATAAATAAGTCCATTATTCTGAGATATGAGGAGAGAAAGAAAAAAACACGAATTTAAATCTTCTCAGTTAATGAAAACTGTTATAGGAAAATAAAATGGAAAAAAGGCTTAAAACCTTATTACCAAGCTTAAAAGAGCGCAAAAGATACCTCGTATTTGAAATTATATCCCAAAAAGGATTACTTGATTTTAAGATAGTTTCAAAAGCGATAAAAAGCAGCATATACAGGCACTTAGGAGAACTTACAACTGCAAAAGCAGGAATAAAGATTCTTGGCAATACATGGAATAGGACATCTCAAAGAGGAATGATTAAAGCCAATAATAAACATATAGACAAAGTTAAATCAGCCCTGAGCCTGATTAAAGAGATTGACGATAACAAGGTCATTTTCAAGAATATAGGAGTTAGCGGAACAATAGATAGAGCCAATAATAAATATATGGCCAGTTAAAAGGAGGTTTAAAAATGCAGCCGATGAGTCATCAAATGATGGGATATGATAGGGCAATCACAATGTTCAGCCCTGACGGAAGATTATTACAAGTTGAATACGCAAAAAAAACAGTAAGACAAGGAAGTACAGCTATAGGAATAGTTTGTAAAGACGGCGTAGCTTTAATAACAGATAAAAGAATAGTAGATAGTTTTGTAGTTTCTGAATCTATAGAAAAAATATGGCAGATCGACGAACACATAGGCGCCACAGCATCAGGGATAATATCAGATGCAAGAGTACTTATAGAAAGATCGCAGATAAAAGCCCAGCAGCACAGAGTTACATATGACAGCCCCATAGATACATTGTCTATAGTAAAGGACATATGCAATCTTAAACAAATATGTACACAATCAGCAGGACTTAGACCATTCGGAGTTTCTGTATTAGTAGCAGGCATAGATAATGAAGGTCCAAAACTATTCGAGACAGATCCAACAGGAATCTATTTTCAATACAGGGCAGCAGTAATAGGAGAAGGCGAAATAGAAGTAGAAGAAATACTGCATAAGGAATACAAACCTGAAATAAACACAGAAGAAGGCATAAAGATTGCGATAAAAGCACTTATCAAGGTTCTTGACAAGAATTTCAACGCAGATAGGCTTGATGTTGCTCAAATAATGACCAAAGGAAAGAAATACAAAAAATTATCAAAAAACAAGATTGACAAAATCCTTAGTGAAATCAAAAAAAGCAAGAAATAAGGTGAACCAACATGCATAAAGAGAACATATTCGACAAGAACCAAAAAAAATACAGACACCTTAATTTAGCAAGATTCAAGAAAGGCGGAGAAGTATTTGAAATAGACATAGAACCAGAATTGGCGATGGATTTCAAAAAAGGTAAGGATGTCAATATAAAAGATGTTCTAAAAGCAGGAAAGATATTTTCAGACGCTAAAAACGGCATGCTAGCTTCTGAAGAAAAGATGAAAGAATTGTTCGATACAGAAGACGTATTTGAAATCGCAAAAATAATACTTAAACAGGGAGAGATGCAGCTAACTACAGAGCAAAGGAATGAGATAAGAGAAGTGAAAAGAAAAAAAATAATAAGTCTTATCCACATAAATGCTATAGATCCTAAAACAGGTCTTCCACATCCTATGCAAAGAATAGAAGCTGCCATGGAAGAAGCAAAAGTGAAAATAGATGAGTTCAAAGCAGCAGAAGAGCAGATAGACGAGATCATGTCTAAACTAAAACCAATCATACCTATCAAATTCGACACAAAGAGATTTGAACTTGAGATAAAAAACAATTATGCAAAACAATGCATGAACACCATAAAAAGTATGGCAAAAGTAGAAAGGCAGGATTGGGACGATGAAGGAAATCTTGTTGCAGTAGTAAAACTGCCCGCAGGATTAAGTGAAGACTTCTTCGACAAACTGAACTCAGCAACACATGGAACGATCAACACTAAAATTTTATAAGGTGAAAAATAATGAGTGAAATATTAATAAAGGAAAAACAAATCGTTGTTCCTGGAGAGACATTAGCCAAAGGCATGGATTATCTGCCAGGCACAGGAACATACAGAGAAGGCGAAAATATTTTTGCCTCAAGAGTAGGATTGACATATATCGACGGAAGAGCTATCAAGCTTATACCGTTGGCAGGGAAATATAACCCGAAAAAAAATGACGTAATAATAGGACAGATAACAGATATAGCATTCTCAGGATGGAGAGTAGAAACTAATTCAGCATATTCTGCTATGTTAAACATTAAAGATGCAACTTCTGAATTTATCCAAAGAGGCGCGGATCTTACCCAAATATTCCAAATAGGGGATTTTATAGTCACTAAGATAGTTAATGTCACTTCGCAAAAGATGATTGACTTGTCGACTAAAGGCCCAGGATTAAGAAAACTTATCGAGGGAAGAATAATTAAAGTTACGCCATCCAAAGTTCCAAGAATTATTGGAAAGAAAGGTTCAATGGTAAGTATGATTAAACAAGCTACAGGATGCAAGATACAAGTAGGGCAGAACGGCATAGTATGGCTTAAAGGAGATAATCCTAAACTTGAACTTGAAGCAGTAAAAGCCATAGAGATGATCGAGAAAAAAGCCCATATCAGCGGATTGACCGATACGGTAAAAGAATTTCTTGAGAAGCAAACAGGAACAAAAATAGAAACTCCAAAAGGTGATGTCCAATGAGTTATGATAAAAGATTAGACGGAAGAAAATTTGACGAGATAAGAAAAACAGAAGCAAAAGTAGGAGTTATAAAAAATGCTGACGGATCCGCTTTTTTTAAGATAGGAAAAACAACAGCATATGCTGCAGTATACGGCCCTAAAAACCTTCACCCTAGATTCAAGCAGGATCCTACAACAGGGGTATTAAGATGCAGCTATAACATGATGCCTTTTTCAGGGATGGGAAACAGAGTAAGACCCGGCTCAAACAGAAGAGCGAAAGAGATATCGATGGTTACAGAAAAAGCTCTGCTGCCAGTACTTGATCTGAGCGATTATCCTAATTCTGTAGTTGATGTCTTTATAGAACTTCCTCAAACAGATGCAGGAAGCAGATGTGCAGGAATATGTGCAGCGTCATTGGCTTTAGCAGACGCAGGATTCATGATGAAAGAATTGATATCTGCAGTTGCAGTAGGAAAAGTTGACGACAAGATAGTTGTTGATCTTGATTATGCTGAAGAAGCCTATGAGTGTGAAGGAGGAGTAGCAGACATACCTGTTGCTATGATGCCTCAATCTGAAAAAATAACATTACTGCAGATGGACGGCATAATAGAACCTGAACAATTACAAGAAGCTATAAAAGCAGCAAAAAAAGCAAGCAAAGAGATATATGAACTGCAAAAAAAAGCATTAAAAGAAAAATATGAGGGAGAACAATGAGCAAAGAATATATTCGCAAACTAATCAATAAAGATATAAGATTTGACGGAAGAAAACTACAAGAATATAGAAAACCTATATCTATAGAATACGGAGTTTCAGAAACAGCAGAAGGCTCAGCCATGGTCACTATAGGAAGAACCAAAGTGATCGCAGGAGTAAAGATGGAGCTTAACACACCATACCCAGATACACCTAATCAAGGTACATTGATGGTCAACTCAGAGTTACTGCCTTTATCCAATCCAGAATTTGAACCTGGACCGCCTTCAATCCAAGCCATAGAAATTTCAAGAGTGATAGACAGAGGGATAAGAGAAAGCCAGTCTGTTGACGTGCAGAAACTATGCATAACACCTAAAGAAAAAGTGTGGGGAGTTTTAATAGATATATGCCCTATAAATGACGAAGGAAATCTTTTTGATGCAGGCGCACTTGCTGCTATGGCAGCACTCAAAGACGCAAAATTTCCTGAATTAGAAGATGATACAGTCAACTACAAAAAAAAGACAGATAAAGGTCTGCCATTAGAACATATTCCGCTATCATGTACTGTGATAAAAATAGGAAATAAGTATATAGTGGACCCTTTGACAGAAGAAGAGAAAGCATACGATGCAAGATTAACAGTAGTTACATTAGAGAACAATAAAATATGTGCTCTACAGAAAGGAGGAGATGAACCTCTAAGCGACAAAGACACAGAAGAGATGGTCAAGATTGCAATCGAAAAAACAAATGAACTCAGAAAATATCTTTGAGGTATTAAGATGAAATACACTAAATTCGAAAAAGCAAGGATTTTAGGTTCAAGATCATTGCAAATAGCTATGGGAGCACCGTTTTTATTAAAGCTTGATGAAGAAGAACTGGAAAAAATAAACTACAATCCTGTCGAAATAGCTAAACTCGAGATGGAAAAGGATCTGATACCTTTAAGCGTAATAAGACCATTGCCTAAAAGGTCAGAAGAGACAAAAGAATAATTTTTATTTTTTTTACTTAATATTTAACTGGAGTTGTGCAGATTTTTCTAAAAACCGAAAAAATTAGGTAGTTGAA
>CAYSVS010000037.1:0-12501 GCA_964434475.1 uncultured Methanosarcinales archaeon | reverse complement strand
GCTAAATAATCAGCGCCATTATTTGTAAAAACATTACCTAAAGCATAATCTGATAGATTATTCAGTCCAGGTTCAAAAGGTGAATTTAGAATAGTAATAGAACTTCCATCTTTGAACCAATTAGTGATATTCTTAACATCATCAGCATCAGCATCTGAAATAGTATAGTGTAAAGTTAGATTATCATCAGTAAAATTATCAGCAGATGTTGCATTCAATGAAATTGAATCAACAGTTGAAGCATGATTACTTGCTGCATCCTGCAGATACGCAATAGTTCCAGAAGCGTTTATCCTTTTCCATGAGCTTACAGTCACTCCGCTTTTATTCATTGCTTGTTTAATCTCTAAAGGCGTTATTGTCCTGCCATTCAATTGTTCATACTGCACCATCAATGCTACCAATCCTGCAACATGCGGACAAGCCATAGAAGTTCCGCTTTTGCTTATTATATAAGCACCAGGACAACTGCCAACCAATTGGCAGGGATATGCACTCCATATATCAACACCAGGAGCAAGTAAATCAAGTATTTCATCTCTATTAGTAAAGCTTGCCACTACATCTGCATCTGTTGTAGCTCCTACGCTTGTTGCGTTTGAAGCGCAAGCAGGATATGAGATGCCATTAGTATATCCGTTATTACCTGATGCAACACTGACAAAAATACCTTGTTTTACAGCAGTATTAATAGCTACTCCTGCTGTAAATTGATCACAATAACTAGGATCATTATAGCTTCCGCCTCCTAAACTCATGGTTATTACTGATATATTATATTTACTTGCATTAGCAACACACCAATCAATTGCTTTTGCATAATCGCTTTCTGAACAGCTTCCAGATGCATTACATGCTTTTATAGCAATTATGTTAGCATCCGGAGCTACACCCCTATAAACACTATGGCCTGATGCAACAGTACCAGCAACGTGTGTTCCGTGTGAATTATCATCAGTTGCATTATCATCTTCTGCAGTTCCATCAGGACAACAATCACTGCTTGCGCCATTGTTTAAACTGCAATAACAATATTGAGCTATTATCCTGTCATCAAAAAAAGGATGTACTGGATCTATTCCTGAATCAATCACACATACAGTTTGACTAGTGCCAGTTATATTTATGCCATTAACCTGAATTGGCCATACTTCAGGTGTTTGAATAACGTTGTTTGATGTATTCATAAATAAATGGCTAATCCTATCTCCATATACTGCCTTAACATCAGGATCACCCAACAGCTTTTGATAGCCAGAAGCTGTTACTTTACCAGAAAAAGCAGGAATCGTTGAATATCTATTTCCCAATTGAAAATCCTTATTTGACATTATCGTTGAACCTTTGTCAGGTGTATTCAACCTAGATAAAACATTATCTTGTTTCTGCCTTATACTTTGCATCTTTGATTCAAGGCCATTGGATTGTATAGTTACAACACCTTTCTTACTTTGTTCAGCTTCATCATTAAGCAAAACTATTACATCAGCTTCTCCTTCTGATGCTATCTTTTCTGAAACATCTACTAAGATCTCATCATTTTTGTTGATAGATTGTTGATTCTGCAGCTGTAATAGGCCGTTATTTTCAATAATATCAAGAGGTTGTTCTGTCTTGTTTACTTCTGGTTGTTCTGTTAAGTTTAGGTCCTCTGTATCGTTAATCAAAGGTTGTTCTGTTTCATTTAGTTCAGGGGTTGTTTCATTAGTTTGAGGCAATTCTTCCTGTTGTTCTTCTGTATCGTTAATCAAAGGTTGTTCTGTTTCATCTAGTTCAGGGGTTGTTTCATTAGTTTGAGGCAATTCTTCTTGTTGTTCTTCTGTATCGTTAATCAAAGGTTGTTCTGTTTCATTGATTTCAATCTGTTCAGTTTCATTTATTTCAGGCAATTCTTCTTGTTCTTCTTCTGATTCATTTAGTTCAACATTATCTATTCCTGTACTTACAACAAAAGCATCAACCAAAACATAAGTTGTTTCATTTTCCTCAACCTTATGCATAGCCAAGGTATGGTTGCCTAATTCAAGATCCTCAAAAAGAATCATCTCGCCAAATGTTTCATTCTCAGAGTACAGATAGAGGGTAATGGTCTCTGCATCATCCAATGTAACTTCAAGTTTGCCAAAATCCTGCCTAAAAGCAGTCAACATCGCTACAGCATCTCCATAAAAAGAATAAGTGAATTCATCGTTTGCTTCAGTTACCATAGCATTACCATTACTGTAAGAGGGGTTTTCTACAGATATCCAATGGTTTTGTAAGAATAAATTTTCTGCTTCAGCAACATTTTCATGCTCGAATATAACAAGTCCAGTCAAAGAATCAAATCTGTTTAGGGTGACAAAGCTAATCATAATTAGAATAATCATTATCCAAAATATTAGTACACCCCTCTTTCTATCCAACATTAATCACTCTTTTTCTGTATGGAATATTGTTTGGATATTCCATTGAGTATATCCCCAGAATCAGCAAAGTTTTTTTGGCGGAAAACCTACTAATTCAGGAATCATACTATTATTGCTATATTAAATTTGGTTAACCAAATCAATATACTGAAACAACATGAATGTGAACTAAATGAAATATATCTATGATATGCACAATTTAGCTTAGAGAATAATCTAGAGAATATAGGCCTTTGACATAAAAATAAGTTACCCCTCATCTGATCACGCCCCCCTTTTGTGTATCAAATATTTTTTGAATTTAATCTCATGTATAGTTACTGCCTAAGACAACCCTCATTGTCAAGCATAACCATTGTTGCTCGTAATTATATATTAAATTATATCTGATATATAAATGTTTTGTTTCACAATATAGTAAATTTAATTATAAATAATATATTATTTATTGACGAGACTACTCGCATGTAATGAAAAAATAAAAATAAATTTTTGTTGATATTTATCCTAATTTTTAAAATATAAAAAATAAAAATAAAAATAATTACCCCTAAATCAAAAATAAAAACTTTTATATATCTATATTATAATAATTCTGAAAAAGATGGTGAATGATAATACTAACAAAACCAAAGATATCCTGAAAAAATATTCTGGGAAATATGACTTGATTCCTGCACTTCAGGCAATACAAGATAATTTAGGTTATTTGCCTAAAAAAGAATTGGAGAAAATTTCTAAATCAATGAAAATTCCTTTAGTAAATATATATGGTGTCGCTACATTCTATTCAATGTTTAAGTTCAAGCCAAAAGGCAAATACAACATAAGTATATGCAGAGGGACAGCATGCCACGTACATAATTCAGATCATCTATTAAAATATCTTGAAAAAAAACTCAACATAAAAGCTGGCGAAACAACAAAAGATACAAAATTCTCAATAGAGACAGTAAATTGCATAGGTGCTTGTGCAAAAGCTCCTGCAATAATGATTAATGAAGAAGTCTATGGAAATATGGACGAAAAAAAGATAGATGAATTATTGTCTAAACTAAAATAAAAATGAAACAACTTAAAGAAATCACAAATATAGAAAAAGGAAAAAAAGAATTAGAACAAGATAGAATTACTATTGGCCTAGCTACTTGCGGGATAAGTGCAGGAGCTATGAAAACATATAACAAACTTTTAGCTAAAGAATTAAATCTTCCTATAGATAAAGTAGGCTGCGCAGGAATGTGCTATGCTGAGCCTATTGTTACTGTAAAGCAAAACGGCAAACTTTCTATTTATGGTTATGTCACAGAAGACAAAGTAGATATGCTTGTTGATTGCATAACAAAGAACAAAGTATGCAAAGAATTATTTCTTGGCAAATCATTAAAAGATATTGAATACTATAAAAAACAAAAAAGATTAATTATGGAAAATTGCGGCAAAGTAGATCAGTTAAGCTTGAAGCAATACATAGCAACTGGCGGATTTAAAGGATTGATGAATGCATTAAATAAAACACAGAATGATGTTATTGAAGATATAAAAGCATCCGGCTTAAGAGGAAGAGGAGGAGCTGGCTTTCCTACTGGTTTGAAATGGAGTTTTATCGCGCCAAAAAAAGGCAAGAAATATCTTATATGTAATGGTGATGAAGGGGATCCTGGAGCTTTCATGAACAGGACAATAATGGAGAGCGATCCTTTTAGATTATTGGAAGGTATGTTGATAGCTGCGTATGCCATTGGCTCAAAAGAAGGAATGATATATACAAGAGCAGAATATCCTTTAGCGATAAGAACACTGCATCAAGCTATAGAAATAGCAAAAAAACATAATCTTCTTGGAAAAGATATTCTTAGAATCAAAGGATTTGATTTTGATATTGTTATACAGAAAGGTGCAGGTGCATTTGTTTGCGGCGAGGAAACAGCCTTGATAAGCTCAGTGATGGGACATAGAGGAAATCCAAATGCAAAACCGCCATATCCTGCAGAAAAAGGCATAGATGAATTGCCTACAAACATCAATAATGTCGGGACTTTATGCCATGTCTCAACAATAATGCAGATTGGCACTGAAAAATATAATAAGATAGGGACAGAAAAAACAAAAGGAACAAAGATTATCTGTTTAACTGGTAAGGTTAACAGAACAGGAGTTATAGAAGTGCCTATGGGTATCAAGATAAAAGATATTGTATATAGCATAGGTGGCGGCATGAAAGATAACAACAAATTTAAGGCATTGCAGGCAGGAGGTCCAGCCGGCGGATGCATTACTAAGAAACACATCAATCTTGCGTTGGATTATGAATCTCTGCAAAGTGTAGGAGCTATGATGGGCAGCGGAGGATTAGTAGTTATGAACAAGGATTCATGCATGGTAGATGTTGCGAAATATTTCATGTCATTTACGCAATCAGAGAGCTGTGGAAAATGCACTCCGTGCAGGGAAGGCACAAAAAGGATGCATGAAATATTAGAAAGGATAACTAAAGGATTAGGCAATAAGAAAGACCTAGACAAGCTTAAGCAATTAGCTGAATATGTTAAAGAAAATTCATTATGTGGATTAGGCCAAGGAGCGCCAAATCCTGTTTTGAGTACCTTAAAGAATTTTAACGAAGAATATTTGTCACATATCGAAAAAAAGCATTGCCCTTCAGGAGCATGCAAAAATCTAGTAACGTATAATATTACAGATAAATGCATAGGCTGCGGAAATTGCATAAGGCATTGTCCAGTTAATGCAATATCAGGAAAATTGAAAGAAAAGCATGTTATTGACCAGAAAAAGTGCATAAAGTGCGGAGCTTGCTATGAAGCTTGCGCATTTGACGCTATAGAACGAAAATGAATGGAGGTAAAATATGATAGAAGCTAAAGATTTTTTCAGATACTTAGGATATTTTGGAATAACTATAGGAGTATTAGGAATTATATTGTTAGTGCTGAAAATATTAGGTGTAATGTAATGATAACATATAGAGACATATTAAATGTATTGGCTTTTGTGTTTACAATATTAATAGTATTATATGCAATAACAAAAGGATTTGATACTCTTGAATTAATAATCAATGTAATGTATTTTACAGTATTGTTATTATCACAGATAGAAAATTTAAAAGATATAATTATAGTTAAAAAATGAAAGAAAAAACAAAAGAAATAATAGGATATATATTTGTTGGAATCGCTACAATAAGTTTAATAGTATTATTATTAAAAATATTTAACATAATAAACTAATAAGTAAGATGGCAAAAAAAACTAAACAAAAAAAACAGGGAAAAAAGAACAAAGTAAACATTACAATAAACAATAACAAAATATCGTGTAATCCAGACAAATATATAATTGATATTGCAAAAGAGCATGGAATCAATATCCCGCATTTCTGTATGCATGAAAGACTAGAAAGAACAGCTAATTGTAGATTATGCGTTGTTGAGATAGAAATTAACGGCAAGGCAAGAATTACTACTAGCTGCAATACCAAACCAGCAGAAGGCATGATAATAAGAACTCATACACCTAAAATATTGGAAGCAAGAAGGATAAATCTAGAACTATTGCTTGCAAATCATGATCTAGAATGTCCTTCATGCCCAAAGAACCTTACTTGTGAACTGCAAAAATATGCTTCTGACCTGATGATTGAAGATATAAGATATTCTGGAGAAAAGAAAATTACTGAAGTTGATAATTCCAGCGTAAGCATAAGAAGGGATAACAACAGATGCATACTTTGCGGAAGATGTGTGAAAATGTGCAATGAAGTGCAAACAGTTCACGCTATTGATTTTCATAATAGAGGATTTGATACGATAGTCAAACCTGCAAATAATTTTACTATGAATGAATCTGCATGCGTAAATTGCGGACAATGTGTTATTGTTTGTCCAACTGGAGCATTGACTGAAAAGTCTGACATAAAAGGAGTTATAGATGCATTAAATTCTGGCAAGATGCTAATTGCGCAGACTGCTCCTTCTATAAGAGCAACTCTTGGCGAGTGTTTTGGAATGAAACCTGGAACAAATGTGACTGGTAAGATGGTTGCAGCATTGAGACAACTTGGCTTTGATAAAGTATTTGATACAGACTTAGGTGCAGATATATGTATTATAGAAGAAGCTACTGAATTTGTTAAAAGATTAAAGGAGAATCGCGATTTGCCTATGATAACAACTTGCTGCCCTGCATGGATAAAATTCGGAGAGCAGTTCTATTTTGACCAACTAAAACATATGTCATCTTGTAGAAGTCCGCAAGCGATCATTGCATCATTAGTAAAAACATACTATGCTAAAAAAATAAAGAAAGATCCAAAAGATATTGTATTAGTAGATATTATGCCATGTACAGCTAAGAAATTTGAGATATCTAGACCAGAATTCAAAGGAGAAGCTGATTTTGTATTGACAACTGTTGAATTAAGCAAGCTTATCAAAGAGATGAATATTGATTTTATGAATCTTTCAGATGACGAGTTTGACAATCCTCTTGGTGAATCAACAGGCGCAGCAGCTATATTCGGACATACAGGCGGAGTGATGGAAGCTGCATTAAGGACAGCAGCAGACTGGCTTGAAAGCAAGGAATTGAAAAAGATAGACTATAAAAAATTAAGAAGCATGGATACTATGAAAGAAGCGACTGTAGAGATAGCAGGCAAAAAGATAAACGTCTGCGCAGTGCATACTTTAGGAGAAGCAAGGAAATTATTGGAAAATATAAAAGCAGGTAAAAGCAAGTATCATTTTATCGAGATTATGGCTTGCTATGGTGGATGCATAGGCGGAGGAGGACAACCGCAGCCATGCACAACAGAAGTACTGAAAAAAAGGGTAAAAGCTTTAGTGAATGTTGATGAGAAAAAGAAATTAAGAAAAAGCCACAAGAATCCTGGTGCATTAAAGATTTATAAAGATTATCTTGGCAAGTTTGGATCAGAGAGAGCGCACAAGCTATTGCATACTAAATATTATCCAAAAAAATATAAATAATTTATTTTATGAAAATTAGAAATCAAAGATATAAAAAAATCATAAACAAGGTGAATAAAATGTACGAATACATTAAAAAAATAAGCAATATCAATATGTTCAACATATCTAATCTTGAAGAAAACATACGTCTGATAATATACTCAACATTTGTTTTCTTTTTACCGTTTATGCTGGGACATCCGCAGTTTCTTGTTGGAACATTGGTAAACAGCGCATTGATATTGAGTGCAGTTTATCTTAAAAATTACAAGCTTCTTCCAATCATCATGCTTCCAAGCTTGGGAGTGCTGTCAAAAGGATTGATCTTTGGTCCATTTACAGTATTTTTAATATATATGATTCCTTTTATCTGGATCGGCAACGCTATCCTTGTTTTTTCACATAAATTATTTTATGTAAAGAATAAAATAAACTACTTTTTTTCGTTAGCAATCTCTGCTGCACTAAAGACAGCATTCCTGTTCACTGCTGCGTTTGTATTTGTTAAATTTTCTGTATTGCCTGCATTATTCCTGACAACAATGGGTATGATGCAATTATATACAGCAATAGCTGGAGGAGTCATTGCTTATAGTATTGTGAAAGCAAAAGAAATAATAACAGCTTAACCTCATTTCACAAAAGCATATCCAATTGCAACATTATTGGTTTCATCATCTTCATCAAATATATTATAAGGATCTAATGTTATTTTAGGATAGTGTTCCAAATAATTAGTAAAAGAATGCATGACATATATTGCTTTAACCTGGCCTTTTTTCAGGCTGGAAATTGTTCCAGATTGCTGAGGTTCATTCTTGTCAGGATCAAATATCCAATCTATGTCTGAGACATCAAAATCCCCAGTATTTTTCACATAAAATCTATATATTATGTTTTCGTTCAATCTAGGAAAACGCCGATTCATCATAGTCAAATCATAGACTTCAATATCCAATATATTTTCTTCAGAATAATCCTCATATTCTATACAAACTCCATTGTAACATCCACCACAAGTTTCAATCAATTCAGGAGATGATGTAGCATAAACGCATTCTCCAGATATACATTCATAATATTTTCGGTCCATATAAACATTATCCTGATTACAATATTTCATACCAGACAGCTCACTGCTGCAATCATTATCTGATGCACAATCCACACATCTTCCATCTTGACAGATGTTGCACTCATCAACCATTTTTGCTTCATCATTATATTGGCAAACAGAATCTTTTGTTCCAGGATTCTTGCATTGCCAATCTCTATATGACTGATAAACCGAATTATCTTCACAAGTTTTTGAACCTATGAATTTATCTGAACCGCAATCAGAATCCTTGAAACAAGATATTTGATAAGAGCATTGGCCTGAAGAACAGCCATTAAGACAGTTTTTCAAGAAATTAAAAGTTTCACGGTATGCACACTCAGATTTATCAGTTCCAGAATTCTTACAATAATAATGGGTAACATGCGAATAAAGATTATCATTTCTGCAGATGTATTCAAAATAATCTTCACCGCACTCAGAATCATCAAAACATTCAACAGCTTTGCATGTTCCGCCTGAACAGACTTCATCAGAGTCACATTCTTCTTTCAATCTCAGATCATATCCAGCAATGCAAGAAGATGAAGGCGTGCCTTTATTATTGCAGTAATATGTAGCATAATCAAGATAAACATCGCCGTATTTACAAGTAGGGTAACCTTCCCAACCATCATATTTACTACAATCAGAATTATCAAAACAAGATATGCTTTCGCAACTACCGCCATAACAATATAAGCCATAAATTCCGCAATCCTGTTTTAAGTTAAAAGCTATAGAGTTTGTACAGGCTGCATTTATTGTGCCTGGATTTTGACAAGTATAGGAAATGTAATTTTGATAAACATCATCAGCATTACATTGCTCTGAATTAATCCAGCCATTAGTTCCGCAATCTGAATCGCTATTGCAAGCAGGAGTATAACAAGCGCCATTATCGCAATTATTACAATTTTCTTTGAATGTTGAAACAGTTGTGTTAGTACAAACAGAATTATGCTGTCCTGGATTTAAACAAGTGAATGTTTTGTAATTCTGAAATATGTCATCGCCGTTACAATACGGCTGATCAATCCATGTGTTTGTACCGCATTCTGAATCAGAATAACAAGTTGGAACAACACAAGTAGCATCATGACAAATGTCTGAACAATTTTGTTTTAGAGTAAATGTGGTTGCGTTTTCACATGTTGCATTTATTGTGCCTGGATATTGGCAAGTATAGGATATGTAATTTTGATAGACATCATCTGCATTGCATTGTTCTAAATTAATCCAAGAATCAGTTCCACAATCTGAATCTTGATTACATATTGGATCATAACAAGAACCATTATCACAATTAGTACAATTTTCTTTGAATGTTGAAACAGTTGTGTTTGTACAAACAGAATTATGCTGTCCAGGATTTAAGCAAGTGAATGTTTTGTAATTCTGAAATATGTCATCGCCGTTACAATACGGCTGATCAGTCCATGTGTTTGCACCACATTCTGAATCAGAATAACAAGTTGGAACAACACAAGCAGCATCATGACAAATATCTGAACAATTTTGTTTTAGAGTAAATGTAGTTGCGTTTTCACATGTTGCATTTATTGTGCCTGGATATTGGCAAGTGTAAGATATGTAATCTTGATAAACATCATCTGCATTACATTGCTCTGAATTAATCCAAGAATCAGTTCCACAATCAGAATCGCTATTGCAAGCAGGAGTATAACAAGAACCATTATCACAATTAGTACAATTTTGTTTGAATGTTGAAACAGTTGTGTTAGTACAAACAGCATTATGCTGTCCAGGATTTAAGCAAGTGAATGTTTTGTAATTCTGAAATATGTCATCGCTGTTACAATACGGCTGATCAATCCATGTGTTTGCACCACATTCTGAATCAGAATAACAAGTTGGAACAACGCAAGCAGCATCATGACAAATGTCAGAGCAATTTTGTTTTAGAGTAAATGTAGTTATGTTTGTGCAAGTTGCATTTATAGTTCCAGGATCTTGACAAGTGTAAGATAAGTAATCTTGATAGACATCATCTGCATTGCATTGTTCTAAATTAATCCAACCATTAGTTCCACAATCTGGATCGCTATTGCAAGCAGGAGTATAACAAGAACCATTATAACATTCATCTGTACAGTTTTGTTTGAATATTGGAGTTGTTGTATTAGTGCAAGTTGCATTAAATTCTCCAGGATTTAAACAAGTGAATGTTTGATAATCTTGAAAAACATCTGTTGAATTACAATAAGGTTGATTTACCCAATTGTTAGTTCCACATTGAGTGTTGTTATAACATGAAGGTGTATAACAAGCACCTTCAAAACAAACATCTGAACAATTCTCTTTTAGATTGAATGTAGTTGTGTTTGTGCAAGTAGCATTAATAGTTCCAGGATCATTGCAAGTATAAGTTAAATAATCTTGATAAACATCATCAGCATTACATTGTTCTGAGTTAATCCAAGAGTTAGTTCCACATTCAGAATCATTATTACATGCTGGAATAATGCATGTTCCATCTTCGCATCCTAAAGTGCAATTTTCTTTTAATGTGAATATAGTTGTATTAGCACAATATGAGGCTCTTGTATCTGGGAAATTGCAAGTATAATATGTTTTGTTTTGATAAACAGAATTATTATCACAAATTGGAGTTCCTGTCCAAGTTGGTGTTCCACAATCATTAGTAATGTTACATTCTCCTATAAGATCATCTTGGAATAAACTTGTTACATTCACTACTCCATATCCTGATTCTAGATCTATTCCAGGAGAACCTACATCAGTTGCTGTTTTTTGTAGTAATGCTTTAATATCGAAATGTGTTAGTGTTGGATCTTTTTGTAGTAATAATGCAACAACTCCTGCAACATGAGGTGTTGCCATTGAGGTTCCTCCCTTTAAAACATAGCCTCCACCAACTTTTGCTGAAATTATTGATACGCCTGGTGCAACAATTTCTGGTTTTTGGTATGTTGTAAAATTTTGTCTTCCTGAACTACAAGCAATCTCTTCATTAGAATCATAAATAGATCCCACAGTTATTACTTCTTCAACATCGCCAGGATTAGTTACTCCTTCAAAACTACTACATCCACCGCAAGGACCACAATTTCCAGCACCAATAATTATGATTGCTCCGTTGTTAATTGCATTATTAATTGCAGTTTTAAATGGCCCTTCAGGGTTATTAAGTTGTGCACCTAAACTTATTGATAATATATCAGTATTTAACGAAGCCCATTCAATTGCATTTATTAATTCAACTGTAGTGGGATTACTTCCAACTCTAACATTAGCTAAGTCTGCACCTTTTGCAACACCTAATAGTGCACCATTACCTGCAGCAATACCTGCACAATGTGTTCCGTGTCCATTAGTATCATTAGTTGTCCCTTGACCAGAAAAATCTTGTTTTAAAACAACTTTACCATTATCTAGCATTTCATGAGTATCATCTATACCAGTATCAATTATTGCAATTTTTATTCCTGAACCATTATAACCTAAATCCCATGCTGTTGGTGCGCCAATATAAGGCACACTATCATCTAACAATAGTTCATATCTTTGATTTGGCCATAATCTATCAATTTCTTGTTCTTCAGAAATTTGTTCTAAGCTATCTTTTGGAACTTCAACATAGACTGCACCTGCAATCTTTAATTCTTGCTTGATTTCTCCATTTAAATCTTTGATTTTTTGTTCAATTTCTTGGATATTATTCATGTTATTTAATGTGATAATCACTTCAATTTTTTCATCATCATTTTCTTGCGCTTGCTTTATTAATTCTTTATGGACTTTTCCTTCAAAATAAGGATCTTCATCATAAGAATCCAATTCATTTGTACTAGAAAAATTTAAAGCTTTAATATTTTCAATATCTTTAACATCATGACTAAATAAATACATATTAGAATCAACTTCAGAGCTAACTACAGAATAGTTTGTAAAAATAACTAATAAGATAACTGGAGTTGTGCAGATTTTTCTAAAAACCGAAAAAATTAGGTAGTTGAACA
>CAYSVS010000036.1:0-12677 GCA_964434475.1 uncultured Methanosarcinales archaeon | reverse complement strand
AATATTGCAAAATTAATAAATATAGAAATTGCAAGAATTTTCAAATCGTACATAAAGCTAAAATAATCATAAAATATTTAAACTATACTTCTTATTTTATTATTATGGCTTTTTGGCAGGTATTAGGAACAGGAATGTGGGAAGCATTTAAGGAAATACTCAAAGCTCCTTTCAAAGATTTAAGCATATGGTGGGTTTTGGCTCCTGTGTTTATCTTCTGGATTGTTCTTGAATTGTATTTTGCAAAACACAAGAGTGAAGATCTTGGATGGAACACCGCTTTAGGCAACGGTATTTCTTTGACATGGATAACCGTAAACCTTATGAGATATCTTTTCCAGAACAAGCTTCAAAATTTTACTTGGCCTAAATTCTTGTTGGTAATAATGATTATGTTTTACGGGTTTTTTATAGCTTATGTATCTTTTAAGCATAAGTTTTCGGGAAAGACGACTTTTATGCTTGCTTCTCCAAGTCCTGTTTATTTTTTATCCACAATTGCTATTCTTTGGGCTTATGGGACATTGACGATAGATTGGTATGTTGTACTTGATTTGATTATGCTTTATCCTGTGTTGATAGGTCTACTCGCTCTTATCAAGAAGTATACTCCAGATGCAGAAGAACCAATGAGTTCAAATAGCAGTTCAGATTTAGGCGACCTTAATTTATGATCATACTATCCAAACTTTATCTCCTATAACAAGAACTTTTACTTTTTCTCCTGCTTTTAACTTCACCTTGTTCTGTGGCTCTACAGCTTGGAAATTAATGGGGTGCAAAACTTTAACATTTGGCTTATCCTGTACAACCTCTGTCTCATGATAATTTTTTTCATCTGCTATTATGTCGTATTTTTTGCCTTTCAACTCCATCTTGACATCTTTGTCTTTTTCTAGATCATGTGCCTGCAGGAATTTTCCTTTTACACTCTTGATTTTAAGTATGTTGCCGTTGATATCAATAGTATCTCCTTTCTTAAAATTGGGAAGATTGACTAATGCATTAACCCTGAATATATCTTTACTTTTTTGTTTGTTTCTTGAGAACAATTGCGCATTAACCTTTATCTCATAGCCAAATTCATTGAATACTTTTTGCGCTAGTTCCTGTATATAATTCTGTGATGTGAGAAAATAGTCTTTACCTTTTTTAATCTCGACTAACTTGCTGCAGAAATATCCTTTTTTCTCTGAATTCTTCAGGTCGTTTTCTATGAATTCATGCGCTTTTTCAATATTTTCCTTGTTTGAGCTTCTTATCTGTAATATCCCTTCAAAATATTGCGTGCCTTTTTTTGAACACTTTTTGCATGTTATGCCTTTAATCTCCCTAGGAAATATATATTCTCTTTCTATGACTTTAGATCCGAGCTTCGCTTTTATATATACATATACTTCTTTTTTATCAAGTTTACTTTTCAATCCTATTATTTCATAATTCTTATCAAAACTCAGGCAATCTTTTACTATCTTGTTGATTATATCGTCTCCATGAAGAAACTTGTCTTTATATTTGTAAGCTCCGCAAAAATCGCATTTTTCTATAATTATATCTTTGAATCCTGAGACAACATCATTCTTTTTAATGTAGCAATATAGACAGATCCCTTCAACAAATTCTTTTTTCTTTTTTCCACATAGGGGGCATTGTTTCATGTTGTAGTATAAAAACCGTAACATTTATAATTGTTTTTATATCTTTTCCGGATATGAGTAATAAAAAATCATTAAAGCAGTTATGGAAAAAAACATGGTACTTTATTTGGGAAGACGATAGCGTATGGAGTTGGATCGCAAATATTATTCTTGCTTTTGTTTTGATCAAGTTTATAGTATATCCTGTTCTTGGTTTCACATTATCTACTGGTTATCCTATCGTTGCTGTTGTTTCAGGAAGTATGGAGCATGATGGTAATTTTGACGAATGGTGGAGTTCATATGCTATATGCGGCAATGAAAGATGCACACAAAAAGAATTTTACGCAGATTTAGGGATTACAAGAGAGGAGTTTGAAGAATTTCCTTACAAGAATGGTTTTAATACAGGAGATATAATGATATTGTACGGAACAAAGCCTAATAACTTTGAAGTAGGAGATGTTTTGGTTTTCAAAAGCAATAGACCTGATCCTATCATTCATAGGATAATCAGGATAAATAAAACAAGTGAAAAGTATATATTTATGACAAAAGGAGATCATAATATAAGATCTATCGATAATCATATGTTGGACGAAGTTCTTATCAAGGAGGATCAGATCATAGGTAAGGCTGTTTTTAGGGTGCCTTTGCTTGGTTATGTAAAGATAGGATTCGTTAAACTTATAGAACTTGGAATTGATATTTTTAGGGGGTAATGATTTATGATGTTTTGTGAAAAATGCGGAAGCATAATGGTGCTTAAAGGAGAAGGAAAAAAGAAATATATGGCATGTCCTAAATGCAACTTCAAGAAAAAGGATGTCAATGAGATGAAATTGAGCGAGAAAATAGAGCAGAAAGAAAAGCCTGATGTTGAGGTTGTTGAAGAAGATGTCGAAACACATCCTGTTGTTGACAAGGAATGTTCTAAATGCGGCAATGGCAAGGCTTTTTTCTGGACTTTGCAAACTAGAGCTGGAGATGAGCCAGAGACAGAATTCTACAAATGCACGAAGTGCAAGCATCAATGGCGTGAGAATAACTGATTTATTATTTTTAATATATTTTTATCATTTATTTTCTATAACATCATTTCTATTACAACAATCATTATAAAGGTAATATGGGGTGTTTTTTCCCGGGTGATATTTATGTCAAATGGTTCAACTTTAGGAAGAATTGTTATGGGTGTTAAAGCTCCTATTGTTCAGGAAGGAGATGATATTGTTGATATTGTTGTTGGTTCTTTGAAAAATTCGATTGATGCTGGTGAATACAAGCCAAAAGAAAGGGATGTTATAGGAATAACCGAGTCAACAGTTGCGCGTTCTCAAGGAAATTATGTTACTATAGATGATATTGCAAACGAGATAAGGGAAAAGTATTCAGGAGGAGCATGTGGAGGACATGTAGGTGTAATGTTTCCTATACTTAGCAGAAATCGCTTTTCGTTGATACTAAAAGGAATAGCGAGAGCTTCTGATGTAGTGTTTTTGCAATTGAGTTACCCTGGCGATGAAGTTGGCAATCCTTTGATGGATGTTGATATGATGGATCAAAATGATATAAATCCTAATAAGGATATTTTATATGAAATAAAGTATAGGGAAATTTTCGGTGAAGCTGCCAAACATCCTTTCACTGGCGTGGATTATGTGGCTTTTTATAATGAAATAATTGCTTCACAAGATGCAGTGCCCAATATATTTTTATCAAATCAGATGAATTCTTTACTTTCTCTTACATCTAATATACTTACAGCAGACATCCATACCCGAAAAAGAACTAAACATATTTTAAGAAAATTTGGATCTCATCTCAATGTATACGGTCTTGATGATATCTGCTCAACTCCTGTTGAAGGAAGAGGTTATAATGAGGAATATGGTCTGCTTGGCTCTAATATGGCTACAGATGAGAGATTAAAATTATTTCCTAGAGATTGCGATAAATATGTTCGCGAAATACAAAAGAGGATGAAGGAACTTACAGGCAAGAATATTGAAGTTATGGTGTATGGAGATGGTGCTTTCAAGGATCCTGTAGGAAAGATCTGGGAGCTTGCAGATCCAGTTGTTTCACCTGGATACACCGATGGATTGAAAGGCACACCTAACGAGATAAAGATGAAATATTTTGCAGACAACCAGTTGAAAGGATTGACTCGAGAAGAAGCAGAAGAAGCTATGAAAGAACATATTCGCAAAAAAGATAATAACCTGGTTGGAAAAATGGCATCGCAGGGAACAACACCTAGGCAGTTGACAGACTTGTTGGGCAGTTTGTTCGACTTAACAAGCGGAAGCGGAGATCAAGGAACACCTATAGTTGTTGTGCAGAATTATTTCAATAATTATGCGACATAATATAATTGCAAATTGACCGCAAGCATTATATATTTTTAATTAAATTTTTTTTCATTATGTCAAAAATTGATACGGATATAAATGAATATATCAACCCAGAAAACTTTAAACTCTTAGTGATCGTTAAACCCAATTCACCTAAAACAGAGGTTATTGGTTATGATAAAAACAAAAAAGCTCTGCGGATAGCATTACATGCTAAGCCCGAGCAGGGCAAAGCTAACATAGAACTGATAAGATTTCTAAAAAAAAGATTGAAGAAAGAAGTCAAGATATTAAACGGATTTACTAGTAAGCAGAAGTTGATAAGGATTGTTGATTGATTCTAATTTTTCTTATCAAATCCTATCTCTTCAAGCACTTTATCCACTTGCCTATACAATTCTTCAAATGTGCTATTGTTTACAAACTTATAATCAGACATCTCTATGCATTTTTTCAAATTTTGTTTGTTAGGATCTGTATTTGTATATTCTTTTTGTTCTAGTTCTACAAACTTTTGAAAGTTAACATCATCAGGATCTACTTTCCTGCCTTTATTCCTTTCATATCTTGTCTTTCTATCTGCATCAACAGCAAACATATAGAAATTTCCTTTTTCTCTTAAAGATATTATTTCTGCAGGCCTTCTTAAGCTTTCAATAACCACATCTTTTCCAGATTTTTGTGCTCTTTCAAATAATTGCACAGCAATATGGTTAGGTCCGTACTTTTCAGCAAGTTCGTTTGCTGCTGCTATCAGATTGTCTCTGTTTCTTTCTAATTCTCTTCTATCTATCTCTTCATAGATAAAGCCCCTTGCAGAATAATGCTCAAATCCTTTTGTTTTCAGATATTCAACAATACTGCCTTTTCCTGCACCATTTGTTCCGGTGATTCCGATTATTAACATACTGAAGATTGTATTATTTTATATGATTTAAATTTGTTGTTATTTTATAATATAAAACTATTTAAATGAGTTTGTTCTTCTTTCATCTGGGGGTGTTTAGATTGCAAGCTTATCTTGATATTATAAGACATATTCTGGAAAAAGGAGAATATAAAGACGACAGAACAGGAACTGGAACTATTGCAATCGCTGGTGCGATGTTTGAGCATGATATGAAGGATGGTTTTCCTTTGCTTACTACTAAAAAGGTTCCTATGAGGCTTGTAGCTTCAGAATTGGAATTCTTTATCAAAGGTATTACTGATAAAAATTGGCTAAGAGACAGAAGAAATTTTATATGGAATGAATGGTGTTCTCCTGATAAGGTTGCTTATGGACATGAGGAAGAGACTAAGAAAAAGATGGAAGAGGAAAGAGAGCTAGGGCCAATTTATGGTTATCAATGGCGAAAATTTGGAGCAAAATATGTTGCTTATGATCAACCTACTGAGACAGAAGGCATAGATCAGCTAAAAAATATAATCAAGACATTGAAGGAAAAACCCCATGACAGAAGGATGATAGTTATGGCATGGAATCCTAAAGATTTACACAGGATGGCTCTGCCGCCTTGTCATTATGGTTTTCAGGTTACTGTGATAAACAACAAACTAAATTTGCTTTGGAACCAAAGAAGTGTAGATACTGCACTTGGGTTGCCCTTTAATATTGCAAGCTATGCTTTATTACTTCATCTATTGGCAAAAGAAACAGGATATGAAGAAGGCAAGTTAGTTGGATTCTTAGCTGACACACACATTTACAAAAATCATGTTGAAGGACTAAAAGAGCAATTGTCTAGAGAACCAAAGAAATTGCCTAAGATAAAGACAAACAATTTCACTTCAATATTTGATTGGAAACACGAAGACACAGAGATAGAAGGATATGACCCTCATCCAAGGATAAAGTTTGACATTGCAGTTTAGGTAAAATAAAAATGATAGCAATTATAGTTGGATTGACAAAACAAAAGGTAATAGGAAAAAACAATGATTTGCCTTGGCGTATTTCTGAAGACCTAAAAAATTTCAAAAAACACACGAATGATTGCACTGTAATAATGGGTAGAAAAACATATGAATCAATAGGTAGACCATTGCCTAACAGAAACAATATAGTGATAAGCAGATCAATGCTGGAAACAGAGGGCATAGATGTTTGTTCAAGTGTTGAAGAAGCAATAGAAAAAGCAAAAGAATACGGAAAAGATACATTTGTAATAGGTGGCTCAACAATATACAAACAATTCCTGCCTGTTGTTGACAAACTCTATATGTCATGGATAAAAGAGGATTATGAAGGTGATACATATTTCCCTGAATTTAACCTTGATGAATGGGAGCCAGAGCATAAGGAAGATTTTGATGACTTTGAATTCATAATTTACAAAAGGAAAAAAGGTGATTAAAATTTTAGAATCAATAAAACAACAGGATTTTGAAGTTTACGAAGCGATTAAAAAAGAACTTGAAAGAGCTAGGAATGGGGTAGAGATGATAGCAAGTGAAAACTTCGTGAGCAGAGCAGTATTGGAAGCAGCTGGTACTATATTAACAAACAAGTACAGTGAAGGATATCCTGGTAAGCGTTACTACAGTGGTAATGAGTTTATAGACATAACAGAAAAATTGGCAATTGAAAGGGCAAAAAAATTGTTTGGCGCAGAACATGTTAATGTACAATCGCATTCTGGAAGCAGTGCAAACATGGCAGCATATTTTGCAGTGCTTAAAACCGGAGATACTATTTTAGGCATGAATCTTGCACATGGAGGTCATTTAACTCATGGTTCACCTGTAAATTTTTCAGGCAAGCTATATAATATAATTCCTTACGGAGTTAACAAAGAAACAGGAATGATTGACATGGATGAAGTTGAAAAGCTTGCTTTAGAGCATAAGCCTAAGTTGATACTTGCAGGATTCTCAGCATATCCTGGAAAATTAGATTTCAAACGTTTTAGAGAGATAGCTGATAAAGTCAATGCTTATTTAATGGCAGACATTGCTCATGTTGCAGGATTGGTTGCAGCAAAACTTTATCCTGATCCTATACCTTATTGCGATATTGTCACAACCACTACCCACAAAACATTGCGCGGACCAAGAGGCGCGATCATATTATCCAAGAAAGAAGATAGATTAGATCCAGAAGGTAAAAAAAACTTGGCACAAAAAATAGATTTTTCTGTTTTTCCAGGTATGCAAGGCGGACCATTGGATCATATAATTGCAGCAAAAGCTGTTGCATTCAATGAAGCATTGCAGCCTGATTTCAAAGAATACCAAAAACAAGCGATTGCAAATGCAAAGGTATTAGCAGAAACATTGATGGAAAATGGTATAAAGTTAGTAAGCAATGGCACAGATAACCATTTAATTTTGATAGATCTAACAAACTTAGAATGCACTGGCAAAGAAGCAGAGCAAGTATTGGATGAAGCAGGAATCTATACCAATAAAAATATGATTCCTTTTGATCCTAGAACTCCTTTTAATCCGAGCGGGATAAGGATTGGCACACCTGCATTGACAACAAGGGGCATGAAGGATAAGGAGATGAAGCAAATCGGAATTTTGATGTCTAATCTGCTTAAAGATTACAAGAATGAAGAAATGATACAAAAAACAAAACAGAGAATACTTGAGCTTTGCGAGAAGTTTCCTTTATATCCTGATCTAGAATATTAATCAGAAATATTTTCTACTTTTTTATCGCATCCTAGTTCATCAAGCAGTTGTTTTTGCGTTTTCTTTAATTTAGGGTGTAAATATTCAGGGTCAATATCGTTCATCGCCTGCAGAACATATCTTCTTTTGTGTGCTTTATGGTGTGGAATAACTATGGGAGGCTGCTCTATTGCTTTTTTTTCATAATATATAAGATCAAGATCTATTATTTTATCTTCATCTCTTGCAATATTGATCCTGCCTAGTTGTCTTTCGATCATCTGAAGTTGTTCGTGCAATTGCTTAGGTTCCAGTTTTGTCGCTATTTTTATAACTCCTGTTAAGAAATTTCTTGTTTGATTTGTATAAACCGGTTCTGAATTATAGAATGAGCTGACATCTGCAATAAGAAAATGTTTTCTTAATATATCGAGAGCTTTAGCTACATTCTTGCTTCTGTCTCCTTTATTAGAACCGAAACTTATAAACGCTTTTTTCATATATATTGTATATGTGTGCCATATATATAAATTTTATTGCCTTTATTATCAAAAAGAAAAAATCAATACTCAATTCCTCTTCTTGCGAGAATGCCTTTTTTATAATAATGTTTTACTTCATTTATTTCACTAACAAGATCCGCTGCTTCAATTATCTTAGGATGTGCATCTCTTCCTGTGATTATAAGTTCTGTTTTTGAATTTTTGTTTTTTATCAGCTCCAATGCTTTATCTAATTCGATCATGCCGGAATGGATAGCGCAATTGAGTTCATCTAGAATAACAATGTCAAAATCATTGTTAGTGAGTATTCTTTTTGCATGAGCAAAAGCATCTTTTGTGAATTGTTCTTGTTCATTATCATTTACAAAACAGTATCTGCAGTCTCCGCAGCTAATCTCGTCCTTTTTCCAGTCTCCTTTCCAGCATTTAACTTCCCCAAAATTATCTATCTTTAACTGTTTGCTTTCTTTTATGCAACCTTTGCCGTATTGCACTATCTCAGCATTAGGCAGGAATTGTTTCAATGCTACATATTCGCCTGTATACTGCCCTCCTTTCAGAAACTGTATAACATAAGCCCTAAAGCCCTGGCCAATAGCTCTTAAAGCTAATCCTATGGCTGTTGTTGTTTTTCCTTTTCCATTGCCAGTATATACATGCACAAGGCCAAGTTCATTTTTTCCCATTTTATTTTTAATAATATCTTAATGATCGCACTTGCTGAATCCGCATTCAGGATTTATGCATGAGGAACATCCGCTTTCTACTTTTAATGTAACCTTCTCGCACACAGGACATTTTTTAAGATTAGAGTCAAATATTTCTTCAGTGTTTTCTGTAATTTTATTTTGTTGTTCAATCTCTTCTTTATCTTTTTTGAGTTCTAATGCCCCTTCCGATATTTTTAATATGCTTGTTCCGTCTAATCTGCATGATGTTATAGGTATATTGTTTTTAGTCGCATGATATACTGTAGTCAGTCTTCCTTGATTATCATGTATCAGGCTTGATCCTCTAAGTTCTGCACTTTCTCCTCCTTCTAAGCACACATTAACTATGCTATTTTTATGCTTTTGAAATTCATTTTCTTTGCTTTTAACAGTGAGTATAGCAAATCTTGAACCATCCCTGTATATTGTCACACCTTTTAATCCTGCTTTCCATGCTTTGAGATATACATCAGATATTACTTCTGGTTCAACATCTTCTGGTAGGTTGCATGTGCTTGATATTGAGTGATCTATATATTTTTGGCATGTTCCTTGTACTGTAACTCTTTTTTCAGGAGATATATGGTGTGCAGTCCTGAAAAAATGTTCTGGCAAGATGCCTTTTAGCTCTTCTTCTTTTTCAGCTTCCTGGCATTGTTCATTCAATCCTTTTTGGTCTATATATGCTTGCACTGTGCTATGGAATACTTTATAGAAGCTTTGACCTACTGTTTCTGTTCTTCTTGTGTAGAACAATCCGAATATAGGTTCAATGCCTGAACTTACGCCAATATAGTTTTTATCTGTATTCTTATAGCTTAAAACTATATTTGAGATTGTTCCAGTCGGAGCTATTGAAAGTATCGCAATATTTCTTAAGCCTTTATCTGCGATTTTTTGTTTTGTTTCTTCACTTAATCTTTCTTTAAAATATGCTCCTTTTTTGTACTGATCATAATCCCATACTGGACTTTTGCCTTTTTCTGTTGCCAGATTAGCACTTTCATCATAAGCTGTGTTTGATATTGTTTTTGCTAATATATCCATAGTCTTGATTCCTTGATCGCTGTCGTATCCTATTCCTAGTTGGTTGAGCATATCTGCAATACCCATATATCCTAACCCTATCCTTCTTGTATTTTTTGCAGCTTGTTTTTGTTTTTCTAAAGGGTTGAGGTATTCGTTCCAGCTTATTACATTATCAAGGAATCTGACAATTAGCCTTATCGTATCTTTTACAAGATTCCAGTCTACCTCTGAATTTTCATCAAAACTGTTCTTGACAACCCTTGAGAGGTTTAAAGATGTTAAATTGCAGGCTCCTCCATCTTCTAATGGAACTTCGCCACAAGGATTTGTACTGGCTATAGGCTTGCCTATATAATTAGAAGGGCTGTATTTTGTCATGGTGCTCCAAAATATCAAACCTGGTTCCGCTGTCTTGTAATTACCGGCGACAAACTTATCCCAAATACTTTTTGCTTTAACTAAATTTTTAATCTCTCCTGTTTGTTCAGATTTAAAATAAAGCATATAATCTCCGCTGTATTTAATCGCTAATGTTTTGTCTCTTGCATTTACAATATAATCTCCGTATTTATCCCTTTTTTCCTCAGAATCAAGCTCTTGTTTTGATATTGCCTGCACATTGTTGCTGGCCAGATATTGATTAAGTTGTTCTATGTTATCAAAAGTTTGCAACAGTTCATAATCTTCTATGTTTTTGTTAGGTATTTCATAAGAATAATGTCCATATTCTATCTTTTCTTCTGTATTTGCTTTTTTATCATATATCAAGATCTTATTGTTGTATTCTTTTTGTTCTTCAACAGCCTTCATAAATTCGTCAGTAACTTTTAATGAGATGTTTGCAAATCTCACTTGGGTATTTTCCCTTACTTTTTGCCTGATTAGATCTATTTGACTTTTATCAAAAGCTCCGCTCCATTCGCATTGGTCTGCAATATGTTTTGTAACCCAGTCATCCTCTTTTTTTACATCCATGAAATGATATACATCGGGATGTTTTACATCCAATGTTATCATTAACGCTCCTCTTCTTCCGCTTTGCCCTATCAACCCTGTTGTCATTGAATAAAGCTGCATAAAACTAACAGCTCCTGTTGATCTGTCTGCTGCATTGTGTACTATGCTGTCCCTTGGTCTTAAGTTAGAGATATCTACTCCTATACCTCCTCCGTAGGAATATGTCCTTGCGCATTCTTTAGCAGCATCAAATATTCCTTCTATGCTGTCATTTCCTATTAGAGTAACAAAACAATTGGATAAAGTCTTTACTCTGAACAGATCGCCTGCTCCTGCAATTACTCTTCCTCCAGGTATAAAATGGCCTTTATATAATGCATTATAGAATCTTATTGCATATTGCTTCTGTTTTTGTTTATCAGGTTCTACAGCAGCTACAAAAGCTGCAATTCTTGCGAAACTCTGTTCAGGTCTTGTTTCTATAAGTTCGGCATCTATATCTTTCAGAAAATATTTTTTTTTGTATATATTTGTTGCGAGATCATTTCCGCCCAGGTATTGGTTTTGAGGATGTACTTCTAATTCTTTATTTTTCTGCATGTTTATCAGCATAAGAAGAAGTTCTTTGTAATTATTTATAAGTTCATTAGGAACCTTTTTGTATATCTTGCTGTTGAATTGAAACATAGAATTTATTTTTTGTTTATACACTTCCTCATTTTCCATTTTGATTTTCCCTCTGTTTTTTACTTTTTCTGAATGAAAACACAACATATTGGGTTTATTTTCCATCCGATACACAATTTATTTTGGTTACTTTTTCTCTTTATATACTTGTTGATTTTAAATAATATAGATTGTAATACAATGATTTAAAGAAGTAAAGAAATATCTAAATATAGAAAATAGGGTTTATTATTATTTTTACATACAACAAATATTTGGAGATACCAAGCCTCTCACTTCGCCTATGTTCTCTTCATCTTTTTCACATCTGCTTCCATTTACAACATTAACTGTTCTTCCGCCTTTTTCTGTACATTCGGTTGGTGTTAATGACTTGGAACTTGCTACATATTCTGCTATATCAACCTTTACTATGTAATTGTCTTGTGTGTCTTGTTGAGTTTTTTGTTCAGTTGAATGTGTTTCTTCTATGCTTTGTGTCTGTGTCCCTTGTCCTGTTGTCTGCTGTTCAAACGCTTGCTGACATCCTGAAACAATGAACAACATTATGATAAAAAATAATCTTGTTTTTCATCTTTTCTCCTCTTTGCTTATTATCATCAATGGTTTTTTGATATATAAACCTAATAAAAAAGCGCTTAATGTAAATAATACTATCATAATTATTAGCAAAGTCATTTGATTATCTATACTTTGCTGCATCTGAGTAAAATCTGCTGTTCTTGACAATGTTGCAGATGCTTTTTCCATAGCTATTATCGGCTGAGGAGATAGAAATTGTCTTGTGAACTTTATCGCAACACCTATCGCTGCAATTAAACTTACCATAAACGCAAACAACACTTTTACTTCTCTTGGATTGACTATTCTTTTTCCTTTCAATGTCAATGAATAATATTTCCATTTCCTGTCTGTCTCTTCTTTTTTGATCAATCCAGAATTACAGAGTATATCGAGATGCTCCTTAATAGTAGAATTGCTAAAATTAAGCTTTTCTGCTATATCAGATAATGTGTATTGTTTATCACTCAATAGTTTTAGAATATTAAGCCTGGTATCAACAACCAATGCCTTTAATGTATCTTTATCCAATAATATCTTGTCATCCATAATAATTATCTAATATAACTGGAGTTGTGCAGATTTTTCTAAAAACCGAAAAAATTAGGTAGTTGAACA
>CAYSVS010000035.1:0-13114 GCA_964434475.1 uncultured Methanosarcinales archaeon | reverse complement strand
TTTATAAACCAACTTGATCAAATAAATTTTGCAGAATTATCGAATTTCACATTTTAATTCTAAACAAAAGCTTTTTATATTGGTAGATTTTCCATTGTCTTATTAGTCATATTTATAAGTTATAGAGGGTATTAATATGGTACAAAGAATAGGCGGAATAAGAAGAAAAACAAGGAATAAGCTAAAAAAAGCAATAAGGAATAAAGGAAAGATAAGTATAACAAGATATTTCCAAAAGTTCAATAAAGGAGATAAGGTTATACTTTGCGCAGAACCTGCAGTTCAAAAAGGTATGTATCATCCGAGGTTTCACGGCAAACCAGCAATAGTGAAATCTATGAAAGGAAGATGTTATACTGTTGATATTATGGATGGCAGAAAGAGAAAAGAATTGATTGTGCATCCTGTACATCTTAAGAGGTCTTAAAATGGTAAAACCTGAGATAATAAACGAAAAACCAATAACAATGTCCAATCTTAAGAAAGAACTTGAAATAATCAAGAAAAGGGACGGAGAGCTTAATTTTCGGGCTAATAAGACCGAAGAATATCTTAATAACGTTATTGATGAAAGCAAAAAAAAACAGGATGAACTTAAGAAAAAACTTGAAGATTTGGGCATAAGTAGATTAAAAGAAGATCATATAATCAAGATTCTTGATCTTATGCCAAGATCAGTAGATGATCTGAAAATAGTGCTCCAAGGATTTGTAATAACTTTGACACAGGATCATATGAAGAAAATAATTAATGTGGTAAACGAATAAAATGGAAAAAACAAAAGAAGAATATGCTGTAGTTTTGGATTTTTTGCCTAATGGCTATCCTTTTGATGAAAGGCCGATGCATAAGAAAACCGCTATAGTGCAAGCTATAGGCAAGACAAGGTTTGTCCTGCTTGAACTTGTACCTAAAAAAGATGTTTTTCTCCAGCCTTATGAAGAAGTTTATATTGGTGAAGGAAAAAGAGAAAGGATACATCATATTTCAGGAAGATTAAATATGGATAGATTGACTCAGACAGCTAAGAATGAGTTGGAATTTGTAGTAAAAGAAATTGTAGATAAGAATGAAGAGAGATTTGTAGAGTTCTTCAATAAAGCACAACCTTTAACCACTCGTATGCATCAACTTGAATTATTGCCGGGATTAGGTAAAAAACATATGTGGGAGATAATTGACGCAAGAAAGGATAAGCCTTTTGAAAGTTTTGATAATATTAAAACCAGAGTAAAGTTAATGCCTGACCCTAAGAAAGCGATAATAAAAAGGATATTGTCTGAGATTTCAGGTAAGGAGAAGCATAAGATTTTTTGCGATTAGGTTTTGCTTAATGAAAAGATGTATAATTTGCGGAGAGGAAGCAGAATACTGCATAAAATGCTCTAATGAGTATTATTGCAAGGAATGCAGCCAGGAATTGTTCGGTGATTTGAGCTATCTGCAGAAACTAGAAGAAGATGCGCAGAAGCTCAAAGAATACCTAAAGGAAAAAGTCAAGAAAAATGAAAAAAATTCTGAGATTCTCGAGAATTGAGAAAGAGCATCTACTCAAGGCTTGGGTTGCGATTTCTGTGGCTTTTGCTATTGTATTGTCCGGCGGTATAAGTTCTCTTGATTTTTTGATGATGTTCGTAGTTTCTATGTTTACTGTAGGTATCGGTTTTCTGGTTCATGAGATTGCACATAAATATTTTGCTCAGAAATATCATTGTATAGCAGAGTTTAGAGCTAATGACCAAATGTTGTTGATCGCTATTGTGATGGCTTTTTTTGGTTTTATATTTGCAGCTCCTGGAGCTGTTATGATAGTGGGAAGATTGACAAAGAAGCAGAATGGCATAGTGAGTTTAGCAGGGCCTATGTCTAATTTGGTGTTGGCATTATTGTTCTTGACAACACATTTTATCTATCCTAATATTATATCTATATACGGAGCTTTGATCAACACTTTTTTAGGATTGTTTAACCTATTGCCCTTGCCTATTTTTGATGGTATTAAAGTATATAGATGGAATAAGTTAGTATATTTCTTTAGTTTGGCTTTGGCTGGTACGATGATGATTGTTGTTTCCAAAGTGTACTTACTAACTAGTTACTAAAATCAATAAACTTTATAAGTAACTTGTGCTTTATACTTATTATGATTAAATATGATTCATCCATAAAGAATTTTATGACAAATATAGCATTGCCTACAGTGGCAGCTATAGGAATATCAATACCTCTTGTTAAAGATTACATACAAGATCAGGTTTGGGATTATAAGCAAGGAAGTGCTTATAGTGCAGGAAAAGCTGTTGTAGAATTGAGTCAACTGCCTAGTCAGGATAACATAGATGCTTTACTTAGCAAGAAATAATCAACTCACTATTTCCAGCAATCCGTTGGATCCGCAATAGAAGAACATCCTGCATTTCTCGAGTTCCAAAAGTTTTTTGATACGTTTTAACTGCTTTTTTGCTTTATGTGGTCTGTAAGAACATTTTACTTCATAAATATCAATAATATTGTCTTTTGAAGCTATTATATCGATTTCAGCTAAAGCTCTCTTTTCATTTCTCAGAATTATGTTTGTGCCAAGTATATCATGATCTGATTTAAGTTTGTCACAGAGGTTTAATAAATATTTGTCGTGTTTTGTAGGCATTTTCATCCCTCCATAATATATATAGATGTATACTTATTTAATTTTTCAGCAAATAGAACATATATTGCATATATAAAAAATATGATGAGATAATACTTTTTAAAGAATACTTGCAAATGTACCATAAGATTTATATATAACTAAAACTACTCTATAGTAATTACTTATCTTTAATTCACATTCATGGCTAAATCAAAGAAATCAAAAAAACCTAGCAAAAAAGCTAAGAAAAAGACCAGTAAAAGTACTAAAAAAACTCTAAAAAAAGAATTCAAGTCTTTGAAATACAAACAGATCAAGGAGACAATAGGGGTTTATGATAAGCTGGCAAAACAGTATAGTGACTATACTTTTCAATATATTCTACAGTTTCAATTGATGCAGCTAGCTAATTATGTTCCTAAAAAAGCAAAAATATTAGATATTGGTTGTGCAGCAGGAAGGGACGTAGAATATCTTATGGAAGAGGATTTTGATGTTACTGGAATAGATCTATCTGCAAATTTAATTAAGGAAGCTAAAAAAAGGGTTAAGAAAGCGAAGTTTGAACAGATGGATATGGCTAAGATGGATTTCAAAGCAGGAAGTTTTGATGCTATCTGGTGCCATGCTACTTTATGCCATCTGCATAAGAAGGATGTTCTGGATGTGCTTAAGGAATTCAAGCGTGTGCTTAAACAAAAAGGCATAATGTATATAGGTTTGAGAGCAGGAAAAGGCGAGGGAATGGTAAGCTTTTCAGATACTGCAAATATGCCAAGATTGTTTGCATTCTATACTATTGAAGAATTAAGAGCATTGGTTGAAAAAGCAGGTTTTAATGTTCTTCAAGCATATTCTGAAAAAGATGGTTACAGCGGAACATGGCTGAATTTCTTTGTACAGAAATAGATTTATTTGATGTTTATAAACAATTGTTCTTTTGATATTAACTGATTATCGCAATATAGGAGTACATCGTAATTCAGATTTTTTGAAATAGCATCTTCAGGTATGATAAGCTCGACCAAAAAATAATATTTTTCTCCTGGTTTTAGATTATGTTCTGTTTGTCTATATTCAAACAAATCATCTGTTTCTGAATAATCAACATTTGTTATGCTTATCCTATAGTTTTTTTCAGTTTCTTCTAAATTTTTTACTCCGACCCAAAACCTTTTGTTATCAGGCTTGGTAGTATCAAATATTGTTGTTGAAGAAGCTAATGCAACATTTTTTTCAAATTTCTGATCAATAAGCGATATTGATTGTTCATAGAAACTTTGATCAATTTGTTCTCCCATAAGCTCATGGCTTTTGGAGAATTCGTTTTGTATAAAGAACAAAGCTATACCTAACATAGCTATAGCTAATATGATAGTTACGATAGTTTCAGTAGATAAATTTGCTTTTTTCATGGTACAGTGATGTATATCTTTTGCGGTGAGCCGTATTTGTAGTACATCTGATAAGGGTTAGCACTACAATCTCCTGGTTCAGAGTTGTCTGAAGGAGGAGCAAACCTGTCCCAATCCTCATAGCATACCTCGACATTAACAATATAAGTTCCAGAAGGCGCATTCCCATAAACCTTAACACCTATAGGCATAGTAACCTTTTCATTATTTTCTACAGAAATTGATCTTGGTTGTCCTATGTTGGGCAATGTTTGTAAGTAGCTGGAAGGATTACTCGTACTTTCTGTTACATAGACAAAAAACTTGTAATTACCATAAGTAGGGCTTGTTCCCAAAGTATTCAGTACACCCAATCCAAAACTTTCTGATTCTCCTGATTTCAGTTCAGCTTTGTTCAAAGGAATAGCAACTCTTGCTCCTCCAGACAATAAAGCCTCAATCTCTCTTTGCGTGTTTGCATCAACTTGTGCTTTAAATTCCTGCGCTTCAGAGAACATATTTTTTGCCAATGTTATTCCAAAGAATAATATGACTACAGAGAAAATGGTTATTACTATAAAATTAATGGATAGTTCAAGTCCTTTTTTATTTTTCATTTTGTTTCACTTGGTTTTATCAAAGTAGTATCTATATTCAACCTTATAGGATATTTTCCAACATTTGTTGTTGGTTCGTCTCGTACTACAGTGGGATACTCATATTCAGCTTCAAATTTCAATTTTGACAATTTCTTTATTCTTTCTTCCATAGGTATTGTTTTAAGAGGAAGTACTATATCTATGCTTTGGTCCCTTGTGCTTAATGTTGTGCCTATATTTTGATGTATCCATCTTATATCTCCGTCATATCCGCTTATGCTCTTTATCTTTATTCCGCCGTATTCATTTGTTATGTCCTTAAGCACTAACTTAAGCTTTATTGAAGATGTTCTTATATCTGCATAAGGATAATCATATTTGAATACATGATCAGTATCATATTGTCTTACTCCTCCTTCTACAACTTTTTCTATCTCTTTTACTGTATCTGTCTTAGGATTAAGCAAAGCGTTGCATACATTATCAACACAATCATAATACATATACTCGCCTATATTCCCTTGACAAGGCCCGCAGTCACTAGGACAGGTACATTTGTCTTCTTTTGTATCGCATATATAGTTGCCGCATTTGTTAGGTAAAGGTTCATGTAGACAAAAAGCAGTATTGCTGCTTAGACAGTAGTCTTTTGTTCCAGGATTATCATCATCGCAATCTTCATCTTTGCAGTTTAGTTCTATTGTTGGTTTGATATATTCCAGCTCACTCATCCTGAATTTTTGTTCAAACTGAGATGTTTCCTCTTTACCTGATAAAATATATGAATAGTATACAACAAGCCGCAATGCTGCGACCATTCCTTGTTCTTCTGTATAAAGATTATCTAAAATAACTTCTTCATCTACAGAAGTGCCATCCCATAAAATCTTTTGCGTCTCTTTTGAGCCTAGTTTAATTTCAGTCCTTTCTCTTGTTCCATAAACTTCTATATTATTCAAGGATATTTTATCTATATCTTCATCCCAGTCTTTTATCTTAAGTTCTTTTATTTTAAATGTGCTTCTTTTAAGGTCAAAAGGTTGTTGGTATTCTACAGTGCCTTCAAAAGTTCCTTGTCTAGTCCTAGCACTTATGCTAGATGTTTCAGTTTCAATCTGCGATTGGTCAATATCTTCATAACATTCGCAAGGATCATCTAATGCTATCCTTCCTTCGCACAATTCCCCTGTTTCAGTGTTGAAGCATTGTTCTTTTAGATATACGCTTTCAGATTTCGTAGCTCCACATTTACCGCAATCTTCTGGGCAAGTGCATTTGTTCTCGTTTATACTTGCATCACACTCATTATCTCCGCATGTGCAGCCTTTTATTGGAGTTAATTTACATTCTTTGTCAATACACTGCGCTTTTGTGCAAGCGTTAGGAGCTTCGCAGTCAGCATCAACTTTACATTCTCCTCCACAGCCTGTCAAAATACTTATAAGAATGATAAAAATTGTAAAAAATAAAAAAAATCTATTTTTCATTTTTATTTCAGGACTTCATATTCTTTGACTATTAATATCATGAACAAGATCAACAATACTGCTCCTGTAATGATATAATATATGCCGTCTGCTATTGTCTGTGAAAGCATTTTGTAAAGTCCAAAAATCATAACACCAAATCCTAGCCAAAGGAACTTGTCCAATACCAAAAGCATGATGTTAAACTCTTGTTGTTCGCTTAATCTTTTTTTTGCCATTATAATCACCTTATGAATTTACAGTAATTTCAAAGTCTTTTCTTGCGTATTCTTTTCCAGGATTTACGGGATCATCTATATAGATTGCGCAAGAATATGTTGTTAATTTAGCATCTGATGTAGGAATTATATTCATGCTGATTACTTTTGTCTCTCCCGCAGATATACTAATAGATTGAGCTGTTTTAAATTGTATCTGATCTTCAATAGGATCTCCGCCAGCGGTTCCGTCGTAGTCGTCTCCTTCATAGTTGGTATAACATTGTATTGTTGAACCATCGTATGAAGTATCGATCGATCCATCTAAAATGATTAATCCAGGGTTAGTATCAGGCAGAACATTAAAAACATCAGAAGTAGGTAACACATTCTTCAATCCAAAATATATCTTCTTGCTGTCGCCTCTTTTCAACTCGACATCAAACACATTCAATGCAAGTTTCTCATTGCTTGATTTTATCTCATCTATGATTTGCTGTTTCATCGAGCCAGATACTTCTCCAAACTGTTCTGTTGCTTTACCAAACATTGTCTTCATAAAACCAAGTCCAAGTCCAAGCATTGTAACTGCTAGAATTAAAACAACTATAGCGTTTATAGAAAGATTCAAACTTCCCTTTTTTTTGTACCTCATAATTTACACCTCTTTTGAACGTTATTAAATAATATATATCTTAGAATAATATAATATATCATTTATAAACTTTTCGTTTTAAGATATTTATATGTGTTAATGTATCTTCTCATGAAGTAATTAAGAAAATCGGTTTCTGTTTTTGATAAAGCATAATGGTCTTATTTTATTTTTGTATACTTTTAATACCATTGATCTCATAAAAATCATGGATTTTGTTTTGTATTGACTGGTCGCCATGAACTGTTGATACTCTATGGTTATTGTATGATAATACTGTTAATTTTTTTGTTTAATTAATTTCATAGAATAAGTACCATTACAAATATATAATTTGTATCTTTTTAAGTAAAAATGCAATGGTGATCAACCCATCTTGTTAAGCAATCTTTCAAGAATCTTGAATGTAGAATGCACTTTTTCAACATCGTACTTAAGCATCCATCCGCTTTCTCCGTCATTATTTTCTCTCTGTAACTTTATTCTTAGTTTATCTCCTAATCTTTCAAGATAAAGCATATGTTCTCTTACTTCTTGTGAATCTTTATATTTTTTCTGAGAAATCATCTTTCTTATCTCATTTAAGCTGTCAAACTCGTGTTTTTCCATAAAACCTGGTTTAGGAATAGGATCTACAGCTTCTTCCAGATCATAAGCATAATTTATATCTACCATTAATACTAATAGGCGATATAGCTTTTTAAATGTTACTATTAAACAATATATGTTTTATATTCTCTTGAGAAATCAAACCTTATTTATACACATATTCTTTATATTTTTCCCATTCTTTAAGCGCTTTATGAAAATCATGTTTTGTCATTTCAGGAAAAAGTTTGTCCACAAAATGTATGTGGGCTTTAGGTGAATCCCATAACAAAAATCCGAAAGTTCTTCTTTTTACGCCTGTCTTTATCAATATGTCAGGCGGAAGAAAATATGATGTGTAGATGTTGTCCTTTATCATCTCTTTGTCTATGTTTTCAGGATCTATCTTTTCAGCCAGTATCTTTCTTGCAATCACTCTCATAGCTCCGACAATCTCCTCTTGACCGTTGTAGTTTATGCAAAGGTTAAGAAAAAAATTATCATAATCTTTTGTCTCTGTAATAAGCTCTTTTATAGGGTCAATAGCTCTATTCGGCAAATCATACCATTTGCCTAAAACCGAAACTTTGATCTGGTTCTTGTTGACTATATCGCTGTGCTTAAGTCCATTGACGAATTCTATGAAATGATCTATAGCATCTACGCTGTCTTTCATGGTTTCTGGTATTATATATATGCTGAATATCCTTATCTTTTCATCGACCTGCACTTCTATAAGCTCTTTAAGTTTTTCAAAACTTTTTGAATATGCTTGATCATAAGTAGAACTTGCTTCATCGCTCCATTTCTTTATTCCATGCATTGTCAAAGCTACATGAAAAGGAGCTCTTTTCAACTTGCTTGTGTCCTCTCCTTTAAGCATACTTCTGACTTTTTCTAGCATACAATATATTGTAATAACAAAGTTTATAAAGATTATTGTTAAAAACAATACTTATGATAAACCTTATAATAATCATAACAGCAATTATAGTATTGGTTATTGCATCAATACAGGACATGAAAAAAAGAGAAGTTATGGATTGGTTGAATTATGGGTTGATATTCTTTGCTTTGACATTAAGATCTTCTTTTTCATTGATAACTTTTAATAATATTTATATTTTACAGGGAATCTATGGGTTTGTTTTAGGTTTAATAATTGCTTATGTTATGTTCTATACTGGTCAATGGGGAGGAGGAGACTCAAAACTTCTGATGGGGTTGGGTGCATTATTAGGTTTTAATCTTTCTCTTGCTTCAACATTTGTCGTGTTTATCGTCAATTCTTTTATAGCTGGTGCTTTCTATGGTTTGATATTCAGCATAGTTCTTGTCATAATCAACAGAAAAAAGTTTACTAAAGCTTTCAATAAGAATTTCTTGAAGACAAGGCAGGCTCATAACATCATTTTACTGATTTCGGCTATAATGGCTATATTATCTTTTTTAATAGCTAATTTCATGTTAAGATACACTATGCTTTTGTTTGCTGTAGTCATATTCCTTTGGTATTATCTTTTCTTGTTCACTAAATCAGCAGAAGAATCATGCATGTTGAAATACTACGAACCTAATAAGTTAACAGAGGGAGATTGGATAGCAAAAGACGTTTACTATAAAGGCAGATACATCGCAGGACCTAAGGATCTAGGCATAGAGAAGCCACAGATTAAAAAAATTCAGAAATTATACAAACAGAACAAGATAAAAAAAGTATTGGTAAAAGAAGGCATACCTTTTGTTCCTAGTTTTTTGATTGCATATATATTGACATTATTTTTAGGCAATTGGTTGTTGATGTTTCTTTAGAACAGATATTCTATAGAATAGCAATTAAATAATAATAATCTTTAAAAAGTAGATATTTTCAGTATATCTTATGACATTGTCTGTTGTTATTCCTGCATATAACGAGGAACAAAGGATAGGAGAAACATTAGAAAAGATTAGCTATTTCCTTGATACTGTATTTAAGGATTACGAGATTATAGTTGTTGATGACTGTTCAGAAGATAAGACTAGAAAAATAGTTCTTGAGCACCAGAAAAAAGATAAAAACATAAGGCTGCTTCTTAATGCAAAGAACAAAGGTAAAGGCTACAGCGTAAAGAAAGGCGTATTAAATGCTAAATACGATCTTATATTGTTCAGTGATGCTGATCTTGCTACACCTATAGAAGAGATTGCTAAATTTATGCATTTCATGAAATTAGGATATGATGTTGTCATAGCTTCAAGGAACATGAAAAAATCAAATATAGTTATAAAGCAGCCTATATACAGACAGATGTTAGGAAAATCTTTTCCTTTGCTTGTCAACTTTGTGCTTCTTCCTGGAATAAAAGACACGCAATGCGGATTCAAGCTTTTCAAGAAAAGCGCTGCAAAGAAAATTTTTTCCAGAACAACTCTAGACGGATTTGCTTTTGATGTTGAGATATTGTATCTTGCGAGAAAGTATAAGCTAAAGGTAAAGGAACTGCCAGTAACATGGATAGACAAGAAAGGCAGCAAAGTTAGTCCAGTAAGAGATTCTTATAGGATGTTCAAGGACATACTAGCTATAAGCATGAACAACATGAGCAGAAGGTATTGAGATATATAGATAATTCAATATGAAAACATATTTTCAAATGTTTATAATCCAAAACTTTATATATTAAATTTAAATTTATTTATTATATGGCCAAAAAGAGGAAAAGCAAAAATAATAATTTGCATAAGTCAAAGAGCAGTTCTTTGATCCAAAAAACAGGCTTAACTTTTGGTCAGATATCTGCAGATAAACTGACTGAATTTGCAGGCAGTTGGGCGTTCATAATCGGATTGCTTATTTTTCTGCTTTTATGGATATTTGTTAATGTTCAGATGTTTATATATAGATGGGATCCTTATCCATTTATTCTTCTTAATCTTTTGTTGTCCTGCTTAGCTGCATTACAAGCGCCTATAATCCTTATGAGCCAAAACAGACAAGCAGAAAGGGACAGGATTAACGCAAGGTATGATTACTTGGTCAACAGGAAAGCAGAAAGAGAGATAAACAATATGCAAAAGGACCTAGATGAGATAAAATTATTGTTAAAAAAGAGATAGGATATCTAATCTGGCTCTAATTCTTGAATTCACTTTCTGCAAAAGCAAACTTATATCTGAGACATACCCAAGACAGATAAGGATGGTTGAGGGTTCATTTTAAAAATTCCTACAGAACATGGGATAACATACTTGATATATCTGTGTTTCATAAAGTTCTATGAATGATTTTATTTTTTGTTTTTCATCGCTATTATTTAACCTTAAAGAATCCATAAATTCTATCAATTCTGCAGCTTTTGATACTGCTTTCAGCTGTTCTTTATTTAGCCCATCTTTTTTATAGTGTTGAGAAAAATCAAAATATAATCCTATGAGTCCAGTATCTTTTTTGGCTTCATTGTATTCTTCTATTTCAGTGAAGAAACTAGCGATTTTTTGAGAATATTCGGTTATCCTGGTCACCAACATTGTTTCTGTATTAATCATCTTTTCCAGTGTGTTTTTCATATTACGGATATAATAAGAATATTTAAAAAACTTATTGTGACAGCAGTCACAAATCTATGCCTTTCTCTCCAACCAATTTCTTAGGGCCTTTGATCATATTGATAGTATTTACAAAGTCTGCTCTTTTTTTTAAAGAATCAGGAGCATATCTTCTTGCCATCTAGATATGAACTTTTTGCAGAATATTATCAAGCATGTCCAGGATATCTTTAGAGCTTAATAATCATATCTTTGCAGTAAGATTTATCTCGTCAAGTATAAAAGAACGGCTTTTTCTTAAGTGCGGTTTCTTTGGCAAAATCAACTCCTTTCTTTGCCAAATCCTTGTATTTCCTACCTGGGTTTTTCAGTTTTCTCTCTTGCTTTCTGCTGAACTACAACAATCTTTTTTCCATAGCCTGCTGCTCTTAATGTGCATCCTATCGCTGATGTTGTCTTTCCCCAGCTTTTGCCTGTCCACAGGTAAACAGGATATTTTTTCCTTTTTTATCTTATCCGCCTATTACTCCATTGCTTAACAACTTTATGTAGAATTCTATTATTATGAAGAAGACATACAGCATTATCAATGATACTCCTTCTTTCCAATATAACCTGTCGCCTGATTCTACAAAGGTTGCGAATATGAATGTTACTATCACCATGTATATTCCTGAAGTCAAGAAAAGGAAATAATCTGCAGTTATGGGTTCTATTAGTGCAGTGATTCCAAGGATCAATGTTGAGTTTGCAATAACTGCGCCGATTATATCGCCTAAAAATATATCAGTATGGCCTTTGAGTACTGAAGTTAATCCAAATGTCAGTTCAGGCAATGATGTTCCTATGGCGACTAATATTAGTCCTATTATTATTGGAGCTATATTATAAAAATTTGCAATTTCTATTGCATTGTATACAATTCTTTCTGAACTAAAAAATAATGTTGCCAGACTTACCACAAATATTATGCTGTAATATAATATTTCTTTCTTTTTTAGATCTTCCTCAAATTCTTTCCTAAAAGCTTTTCTTTGCTTTAAGAGATGGATTGAGTATGCTGCAAAAGCGATAAGCAGTAATATAGCATCTTTTCTGCTTAATTCTTGTCCGATAACTGTCAATATGATAGGTAGTGCGGCGAAAACAACCATCATCAAAGAATCGTTTTTGGTCTTTTCGCTTTGGATCTTAAATCCTTTAACTGAAATTATTGCTATACCTGATATTAATGTCAAGTTCGCTATATTGCTTCCAATAACAGTTCCCAAGGCGATTCCTGTTGTTTTTTTGAGTGCTGACGATATTCCTACAAATAATTCGGGTATCGTTGTAGCAACAGCCATTATTATGAATCCTGCTACAAATTCGCTCATCTTGAAAATAACAGCAATCTTTCTAAGGCATTTTACCAGATATACTCCTGATATGACTAACAATGTCGAGAATAAGATCAAAAGCAGTATATTCATTAAAACCATAATATCAACTCTTTTTTAATATTTAAGAATTCAATATTTTTCAAGTATATAAATGTTAAGAAAAAATAAAAAAAAGGAATCTTATTCCTGAGGTTGTTCAGAAGCTTCTTCTTTTTTCTCTTCTGTTGTTTCTTGAGGCTGCTCTGCTTGTTCTTCCTCTTTAGGTTCTTCTGAAGCTTCTTCCTTTTTCTCTTCTGTTTCTTCTGTTGTTTCTTGTGATTGTTCAGGTTGTTCCTGAGGCTGCTCTGCTTGTTCTTCCTCTTTAGGTTCTTCCGAAGCTTCTTCCTTTTTCTCTTCTGTTTCTTCTGTTGTTTCTTGTGATTGTTCAGGTTGTTCCTGAGGCTGCTCTGCTTGTTCTTGTTTGTTTTCTTCTTCCATTGTTAAAACACCTCCGTATTTATTTGAATCAAAAAGAATTATCTTTGTAATAATATCTCTTTAATTTCTTTAAAAAATTAATGTTATAAATAGTTTTTGATTATACATAATTGTTTTGTCAAATAATTGTGAAATTCGATAATTCTGCAAAATTTATTTGATCAAGTTGGTTTAT
>CAYSVS010000034.1:0-13307 GCA_964434475.1 uncultured Methanosarcinales archaeon | reverse complement strand
AATGGACAAAACCCATTTTATTCTTTAAAAGCTCTAATCTAAGCTATGCACATACCTCGAAAAGATATATTTATAAGCAGCTTCATTTATTATGCACTAAAATATATAAGAAACCTCAGAGGTCTTTTTATATAATTTGCGGAGGAAAGAAACATGGAAAATTCCAAAAAAGGTAGATTCAGAAGAGAATCCAGCCAAAGAAAACATTTTGGCCAAAAAAGAAATTTTGGTCCACGACAGATGCATAAAGCAACTTGCTCAGAATGCGGTGAAGAATGCGAAGTTCCGTTCAAACCAACATCAGGCAAGCCAGTTTACTGCAAAGAATGCTTCAGAAAGAAGAAAGAATACTAATTCTATTCATGATCTGATTATTTCTTGAAATCTTTTTTTGTTTTTTTATATTTTGTTTAACATCAAAACACAGCTATTCCGTCAACACTCAGTGATAACAACATAGATACTTAAAACATAAGATTTAAATATAATATACTCTAACATACATATAATCAAATATATTTTATTATGTGTGTTTTGGGGGTAGATTTTATGAACAAAGAAATATTTAACGTGTTTTTCAGAGAAAAACCGACGATGATGTTAGTTATTTTAAAAAACACCAAAAATCCGATATATGCATCAAGCTTAGCGAAACAGACAGACTGCACATATTCTCATGTTGTTAAAGTACTACAACAGATGCAGAAAAACGGATTAGTCAATTTTGAGAAACAAGGAAGATTAAAGCTTCTTACACTAACAAAAAAAGGCGAAGAGATAACTGAAAACATAAACAGGATAATAAGTTTATTGTAAAGGAATCTTTAATGGTATATTATTTTCTTTAATGTATTTTTTGAACCGTTCTGTATGATACATAGCACATTTAACGCTTTTCATAATATGTTCTCCTTGATTCCTTTGCTTAAAATAATCAGCTATATCATCCTTAAATGGAGCAGGCACAAAATCTATCAACTCTTGTTTTCTTCTTTGTTCATAATCGCAATTTAACACACCAACATTATTTTTTATATCCTGCATATATTCATTGAACTCAAATATTAACTTGCCAAAAGGATGTATCAAATCCAAGCCATCATATTCTGTCTTTCCCTTGACAGCCTTAAATATATCTTGATAATACCAAAGATCATGCCATGCATCTATATCTTTGATCAAAAAAGGATTATTGTGTTTCGCTTTAATTCTTGTAGGAGTTTCAAAAATGAATTCTCCAAGCAATTCTCCTGTTCTATAATCGCCTCCCCATCTTAAGTTAGTTTTCATAACTTTATTCATAAAGATGGTTGTAGCTACATTTGCAAGATCAGGAAGCGTAATTCCTGGAAATTTCCACCATTTAAGGCTTGAACCTAACTCGTACGCCAAACTGAAAGGATTAAGTTTTGTGCCCTGCCTTAGTTTATATATTGCATTTATCGCTTTCTTTTTCTTAAGTATATTCTTATTAAGCACCCAAAAGTTGGACTCTTTCCATAATTTTCTAATATTGTTTTCATCTATTATATATCTATAGAAATTCCTATTAAACAATTCAACGTCTTCAAATTTAGCAGCATCCGGAGTATTAAGATTGAATATTATTCCATGATTATCGATATCCTCGTCATTTAACTGATCAAGCATATAAAAACCTAAAGGACAATCTCCAGGAACAAAAGCAAAGTGCTCGCTTTTTTTTAGATTAAGATTCTTAGCACTTCTTAATATCGAATTACCCAAGGACAATATTTCACCTTCTTTAATAAAATCTACAGCATCACTTATCCCATATTTCTGATCTAAAAAAGCATTAAATAATTCAACAACATCTCTGTTCTCTTGGCTGCCATAAACAGACACTTCCTTTCCTAAAGCAGTATAAGGAAGAGTTACGGGAACAAAAACAGGCACATCCTTATACAGTGACATCAAGAATTTATTCTCATCAACATAGTCTTCTTCTTGTTTGCTTTTATTCCATCTCCTAAAATTTATGCTCCTGCAAACTTTATTTTGTTCTATGTCTTCCAGAAATTTAAATATTACTTTCCTATTTGCTATAATCTTAGCGCTTTCAAAATTATTCGCATTCTCTTTATTATGACTGCAACTGACAACTATCTTCTCTAATCCCATAACATAAAAAGAACTAAACAATAGCTTTTAAAATTAATTATACTCTAATAGCTATTTCTTACAATCATCAATTGTCTCATGCATACAGCTTCCACCAAAACATGAATCCATAGTGCAAGGATTGCCGTCATCACAATCCTGAGATATAAAACACTCATCATTATCTAGAGTCGTTGCACCTGTTATCTGTCCACCCATATGATTCGCTATTATCGCAACACTCAACATAAGCACAATAACCAATGCAATGTTTAAGTCTGATCTTAATTTTTCATTCATGTTAATCACTTAAAATATATATGTTTATAAATTTTTTGAAAACCAAAGATTAATATATTAGATTATTAATTATATATACTTTAAGATGCATTCAAAAGAACATATTAAATGGCTTGAAGAAAATAACCTTTTAGATATAGCGAAAAACAATGCACATCATTTTAGGAATGTTCTAAAAGATTGCTTAGGTGGTGAAAAAGAAAAGGTTCTTGTCATAGGAGACCAAGGTTTCAATAACCGCCATATTTCTGCTCTTATGGCTGCTGGTTACTATATTGCAGCAAGAGATTTAGGACTAAAGTCAGAACTTATCATACAATTGGTAAAAACATCAAAAGATACAGCAGATAACACAGTCGTAAATGCTTTTGATAATCTCAAAGATGAAAGTATAATCGCATTATCATTATCAAACAAACTAGGAAGTATCAAAGAACTAAGTTTAAGCTTTAGAGAATACATAAGAAAAAGCAATCACAGGTTTGCTTCAACAATGAGCATGGGTTATTTAACAACACAATATTATCCTTATGTAATAAATTCAATAGATATAGACTATACAAAACTGCAGAAAAAAGCAAACCAAATGAAAGAACTGATGGACGGCACAAAAGAAATACATGTGACAACACAGCTAGGAACTGACCTATATATTGATGTAAAAGGAAAAGATACAATAGCTAATGCTGCTGATTACAGTAGTTTTGGCAAAGGCGGGAATATACCTGCTGGAGAAGTATACATACCTCCAAACGGAAAGCATAATGTAAACGGCAAAGTTGTCATAGACGCTTCAATAAGACACATGAACGGTACTAGCTTAGTAAAAGAGCCAGTTACCTTGAGAATAGAAAAAGGAAGTGTTGTTGCAATAGAAGGTATGCAAGAAGCTAGATTATTGGAAAAAACAATAGAAAACGCAAAAGAAAGAGCAAAAAAACCAGAAAATGTTGCATTGATCGGAGAGCTAGGCATAGGCATAAATCCAAGAGCAACTTTAGTAGGCTCAACAATAATAGATGAAAAAGTGTATAATACAGCCCATGTAGCCATTGGTTCAAACGCATGGTTCGGCGGAGACATAAAGACATTGATACATCTTGACCAAGTATTCAACAAACCAAACATATTTCTCGACGATAAGAAGATGGAATATTGAATTAAAGAACTAGCACCAATATTTAAATAAAACTCGAATTCTCCATCAACTCAAGAAACGTATCCAATTCATGCGCTTCAAATGTTACGCCGCCAGCCTTTTCATGACCGCCGCCGACAACTGTCTCCATATGGTTTGAAAACTCCTCTAAATATTTGCCAGCATCAAAATCACATTCATCTGGCACTCTCATACTTGCTATTATCTTATCATTAAGTTTGTTCATAACTATTATAGGCTTGTCTTTCATATACCTAGCACACAATACGCCTTGAACATTCTTGTCACAGCTTATCATACTATACTGCAGATTGGACAACTCCTTAACATCTATCTTCATACTGTAATAATCTCTTAATTCTCGTCTATATAATTGCAATTGCTGCGCAAAAGGATGATTATTGTATATAAAATCCCTAAAATTATCGATCTGTTTCAATAGCTCAAAAGGAATATCTCCGCTCCAGTTCATCCTTTTACCAGTGTTCAATGCACTTACATACCTTTCTATCTCATAATAGTATCCTTTACTATAAAAAGAATCCTTTTTCTGCATAAGATCATGGATGCCAAATTTTGTTTTTGTCTTCAACATTTCACTTGCTTTCATATGCAATTCCAAAGGAATCTGTTCTCTATCGCCATTGTCTCCAAAATAACCCATCAATGTCAAAAAGACCATATAAGGATCTTCTGTATCATGCATCAGTTCCTGCCATATCAACAAACTGCAGCTTTGTATAAACTCATCATGCAAAACATAAAGAAAATTATCGTGGTCCATAGAAGGATGATGATCTATATAAATCACTTTTTTAGGATCCAGATCCCTGCCAGCATGTATATCTGCGCATATTATAATATCAGGATCTCCATTAACATCTTCCTTGTTTATTAGAAAAACGTCTCCTTTTGATATTGTTGATATGGATTTAGCATGCTTCTTTATCATATGAAATATCATAGCTCCTGAAGCAACACCATCAGCATCCCAGTGTGCACCAATAAAGACGTTCTTTCCTTTTACTAAGTTAATAATATCTTCTTTCTTTCCCATTGTATTTTATGCTTATCTCTTATTTATATATTTTGCGTTATTCTCGACAAAAGTTTTTAAGCAAAACTCATTATTTTCAGCAAGAGTCATCACTTCTTTATATCTGATGCTAAGTTTTGAGGTTTTTGGCAAAGGTGTATCTAATAGACTATACTCTTTTATCTTAGAATTTATGCTTAGTTTTCTATTAACATTCTTAATTACCTTTTTCGCAGCTTCTTCAATATCAGCATCATAAACATCGCCGTATTTTTTCTTAAGAATAGAATAATCAAGATATACTGCTGCTTTAATGCAATTCTCACTTTGATAAACCCATGCTTCCTCCACCATATTATCCAATAATATTTTTCTTTGTATGTCAGTAGAGGATATCCTTTCACCATTGGCTAAATTGATAACATTATCTGCTCTTCCTTTTATTAGCAGACCACCATCTTCTGTAAATTCAGCAATATCTTTTGTATTGTAATATTTATTATTATCCTTTGTAATAAACGCTTCTCTTGTAACTTTCTCATCCTTATAATATCCTTGCATAACATTCGGCCCAGAAACATATAACACACTATCTTCATCTATAAAACAATCAACATTGAACAACGGCTTTCCAACTTCGCCAGCATGATCAAAATAATAATCTGTAGTAAAGAACTTATCAAAATCATATTCCTGAACAGCTGCTACTGGACTCAGTTCAGTCGCACCATAACCATTTATCACAGAAATACCTAGCTTTAAGAAATTCTTGACAACATCAGGCTCAAGCTTCGCTCCTCCACTAACAATAAACCTTAACCCAGGAAAAAAAGATTCGACATATATATCGTTCACCAAATGTCTAGTATATCTATTTTTTGTCGCAAGATTAAATAAAGTACTTGCAATCTTTCCTTTTTTCTTGATAGTCTTATCTATCTTATGATACATCTTTTCTAGCATAACAGGAACTGCCAGCATTACTGTAGGTTTAGTATGTTTTATTATATCAGGAAATTTTCTGTGGCTGCTTGCTAATGTTACTGAAGCTTCTTTATATAACGCTGTAAGCGCAACTATCAAAGGAAATGTATGATGCAAAGGAAGAATTATTGCAACATTATCATTCGAACCTATATCATTTATCCTGTCAGCAATACCTTTTATGTTGGATATCATGTTCTTATGACTCAACATAACCCCTTTAGGAAAACCAGACGTACCAGAAGTATAGTTGATCATAGCCAAATCTTCTTCAAAAACAACCTGCTTATGCTTTTTCTCTTTATGTTTAAGAAGTTCTTCAAAGCCATATATTTTTTTTGCTTTTATTCCTCTTCTATCTATCTCATCAGTATCTAGCAATACCAATCTCTCAAGACTAGTACCTTCTAATTTTGTCTCTCCATTTTTGCAGCCTTTTGTCAAGCCTTTTTTTGATGCCAACAAAACTTTTGATTCAGAATGCCCTAAGATATAATGCACCTTTTCTTTATCGTGGTCTATATCTATAGGAACAGCAACAGCGCCTATGTTCACAGCAGCAAGAAAAAACTTAAGCCATTGTCTTCTGTTTTCAGATAATATTGCCACTTTATCCCCTTTTCTTACCTTTAACTTATGATACAAAGCACTGCTAAGGTTTTCTATGTTTTCATTCAGATCACTAGGATTTGTTGTTTCACAAACTAATCCTGATTTATCTTTTCTCGATTCATAGCCTTCTATCAATTCGCTTGTTAAATTGTTCCTAAGGATGTCTGATATTAACATTTAAGTAGTCTCAGACAAGATACTTTTTATATATTACTGAAAAAGAAAGGATTATATACTAAACTATATACCACATACTATAATGAGAAAAAAAATAAATTATTTATACTGGACACCAAGATTATTAGCTATATTATTTACAGTATTCCTATATATGTTCGTCTTAGAGGTATTTGCTGAAGGATTCAACATAAACAATTTCTTGCTTTCCTTGATACCAGGAACAATAATACTATTATTAACTGTACTCGCTTGGAGAAAAGAGAGATTAGGAGGAATATTATTCATCATACTTGCTTTATTATATCTGTTAATAGGCTTTGGAAGAGTAAGTTACACGGCAATAACATTCATGAGTGGTACAAGCTTGTTTATTGGCATATTGTTTATGCTTGATGATATACACAATAAGAAATTAAGAAAAGATATACGTAAAACAAAAAAATCAAAACCTAAAAAACAGATAAAGAAAAAAACCAATCACAAAAAAAAATCAAATCAAAAAAAGCCAAGCAAGAAACCAACAAAAAATAAAAGATAATCACATATTCGCCTTTATCCAATCTATTGATTGGTTGTGCGCATCATACTTTTTTGAAAGCTTGACTTTTTGAACATCAACATTGAATTTCTTGAATCTCTTTATTATCTTTTTAGTGAAATAATTGTCCAATACTGCTCTTGTTATATACAAATTATCCTTATCCTTCTTTACGCTTCCTGCATGTTCTCCAGCAATACCATAGTGATAATCAATAAACGGCTTTGACAAGAATCTTCTTAAATCACAAAATCGAGTTCCTTTCTTATATTTTATACATAAGATAGTTCCTTCTCCTTTCCTATAATTAATCAATGCAGCTTTTATTTCAAACTGTTCTAAATACCTGCTGTATCTTTTCTTGACATGATTATCATCAACCAAGTCAACATACGAATCAAAACAAGGATAATATTTTGTGTTAAGATAGTTTATCAATCTTTCAGAACTTACTTGTTCATTATCGTTTGCTAAAGATATGCCTAATCTTAACCTCACTAGATCTTTCTTTGAATAGTATGGTTTTTCTTTTATCAACTCAATAATATTGTTAATATAAGTTTTCTCAGCTTCCTTTATCCTGTTTAATCTATACAGTTCACAAGAAGGCAAAACCTCATTAAAATCTTCGTCAAAATTTGTTTTCAATATCCCTTTTTTTACAATTTTTCTGATAAAAGAATTAGAAAAACCTGATTTTTTTTCTGCTTTCCGGATAGTCAGATAGGTATGAGAACTCTTCAACAAGGATACTTTATTCTTTTCAATAACATCATGCACCATATCATCTAATGCGTTCATCTCTTTCTCTGTAACTCTTCCCAGCTTGACATCATCAAGAGTAAGTTTTTTGTTTTCTGACCTGTCCAATATCTCTAAAAGTATCTCTTTATAATTTTTATTCTCATATACAGAGCAAAAATAATACTTTTTTCTGAAATTTGCAATCTCTTGAAAGCTATTGCCATGGTTCGAATAATGAACTAATTTAATATCAGTTATGTCTTCAAAACCTAAGTCCTTATTTTTTTCAACAATCCAATCCCACAATTCTTCAGATACAGTCTTATAGTTAGCACTTTCATCCCTATGAGCATTAATCAACTTTCTTATGCTTCTGTCACTAATATTTGCAACAGATTTCAACTCATCTATATTTTGAGATAAACTATCATCAGAATTATGACAATAATTATAGAATAACTTATTAAACAAGCCTACATCATATCTTCGTTCTATATCAATATCTATATCTTTATCCATATACTGGCAGATAATAGCCAAAGACTTGTAATGCATATTCTTTTGTTTTCTATGAATCCAAGAACTAACCAAATTTTTCCTTGTATCTAAATTATCTACAATTACCTCTGTAGTCCTATATCCCATAAATTTCTTAAGTAGATCAATAGTATCATCATCAATTTCAAAAGTTTCAGAAACACAGCCATAAGGCATAGAATACTCTTTTTCTATTTCCTTTAATTTATCTACCCTTTCTTGTTCTTCAACAACAAGATCATCTAATGTCTTAACAACCTCTTCAGGGACATTTGTATCACGTTCTGTTTGCCTAAAAAAGTTATTTACATTAAATCCTAATCTATTTTCAAGAAAATCCAGTGCATTATTTCTATAACCAATATAAGACACCAATTCATCAAACCTTGAATCCAGCTTATCAATATCCATAAATATAAAGAATTAAGAAAAACAATAAAAAGCTTATGGCTTAAACCTAAGCATAGTTCTTGGGAAAGGTATTGCGTCCTTTATAGTGTCAAAACCGCATATCCATGAAATTATCCTTTCTACTCCAAGACCAAAACCTCCATGCGGTACACTACCATATCTTCTGGTGTCAAGATAAAACTCATACTCTTTTACATCTTCGCCTTGTTCCTTTAGTCTTCTCTTAATCTCTTTAATATCTTCTTCACGCTGTGAACCGCCGATTATCTCGCCATATCCTTCTGGTGCCAAAAAATCACAACCCTGCACAACATCTTTATTATCATCAACTTCTTTCATATAGAAAGCTTTAACTTTTTTAGGATAATTTTTTACTATTATCGGAACATCATATAATTTCGTAAGCTTTTCTTCCTCTATTGTCCTCAAATCTTTACCCCATTCAACATCCATCTTGCATTTATCTTTCAATATTTTCAAAGCTTCATCATAAGTCATCCTTATGAAAGGCTTTTTTACAGTAGGTTCTAATTTTTTCCAGTCTCTCTTTAAAGTATCTAGATCAGTCTTATGTTCTTTCAAAACTTTCTTAAGTACAAATTTCAACAGCTGTTCTCCATGATCCTGTATATCCTCGAATTCGCACCAAGCCATCTCCATCTCAGCATGCCAATATTCAGTCAAATGCCTTGATGTTTTGCTTTTTTCAGCCCTAAAGCTAGGAGCTATAGTATATATTTTCTCAAGAGCAAAGATAGCAGGCTCGGCATGCAATTGCCAAGTTTGTGCAAGATACATAGGTTTACCGAAATAATCAACTTCAAAAACAGTACTTCCACCTTCACAGTTACTGCTCATAAATATAGGTGAATGATACTCATAAAATCCTTTTGACTTAAAATATTCATCTATAGCACCAAAAACTGTGCTTCTTATCTTAAGCATTGCAGTCATTTTTCTACTTCTAAGCCAAAGATGCCTTACATCAGCAAGAAAATCAGGTGAAAAATCCTTTTGTATAGGAAACTCATTGCTTTCTCCAATAAGTTCAAGATCAGTTACATGCAGTTCATATCCTGTCGGAGCTCTTGGCTCTTTTTTTATCTCGCCAACTATCTTCATAGCTGCTTCTATCTGGACCTTGTCAGCAACCTCAAACTTTTCATCTCCTATTTTTTCTTTTTCTATTACACATTGGATTATGTTTGTTGAATCTCTTAGATTAATGAATTTTAATTTATTACTTCCTCTTTCTCTATGAACCCAACCATACAAAGTTACTTCGCCTTTACCTTTATCCATAGATTCTTGAATCGACATCTTTTTGATCATTATTTTTTCACCTTCATCATAGCATTTAGTCAGTATTTTTAAAGTTTACGAGAAATCTATATTATTCTAAAGCTTTTTAAATAAAACCAACATATTACAATAATCATGCTAAAAATCCAGGAAAAGCAAAACAAAGCAAGAACAGGAGAATTCAAGGTAAGAAACAAATCGATAACTACTCCATTCTTCATGCCAGTTGCTACAAAAGCAGCTGTTAGGCATGTTGTTTTTGAAGATGTGGAAAAAATGGGAGCAAGAGCTGTAATCAGCAATAGCCTCTTATTAAGCTTAAGGCCTGGAGCTGAATTCATCCACAAGATTGGTGGAATTCATGAATTTATGAATCACAAAAATATCTCTTTCACAGATTCAGGAGGGTTTCAGGTAATAAGAGACTTTTGTCAAAAAATATCAGATAAAGGCATAGATTTCAGAAGTCCATTTGACGGCACTAAACATCAACTTACACCGCAAAGCTGCATGAAAAATCAGATTCTAATAGACTCAGATGTTGCTATGATACTGGATCATATGCCTCTTGCGAATTACACACAAAAACAAGTAATAGACAGTCTTGAAAGAACAAGCTATTGGGCAAGGCTATGCAAAGAATTACATGATCAATACAAAGAAGAATACAAAAGCAAACAATTCTTGTTCGGCATCTGTCAAGGCGGAACTGATGACAAAACAAGACAAAAAGCAACAGAACAGATAACATCATTAAACTTTGACGGCTATGCTTTAGGCGGGCTTGCTATAGGCGAACCAAAGCCAAAGATGTATAAGACAGTAGAAAATAATTGCCATAAGCTTCCAGAAAACAAGATAAGATATCTAATGGGTGTTGGCCATCCTGGCGACATAATAGAATGCGTATTTCATGGCGCAGATGCTTTTGACTCAGTATATCCAACACAAACAGCAAGACATAATAGTATAATGACCAACAATGGCTTTGTAAAACTTCTAAAGTCAAAATACAAATATGACAAAACTCCGCTTGACAAGGATTGCGACTGCTATGTCTGCAAAAACTACAGCAAAGCTTACATCAGGCACTTGACAAAAGTGGATGAACCTGTCGCGTATCAACTTAAAAGCTACCACAACTTGCATTGGATGCAGAACTTCATGAAGAGGATACAAACAGCAATCAAAGAAAACACTTTAGATAAACTAAGAAAAGAGATAAAAGAAAAGTATCAATAGAAAATTTTAAATATATATAATAACAAATTTTAAAATGGACAATTTAAAAGATATAATATTCAAAAGTAAATTTTGGAAAATTACAGCACAAAGTGTAATAATTACAATATTATTTTTTGTGACGATTGATAACTTTATGAAAATAATGGCGAAAAATATAGGGTTAGTATTGCTATCACTAATTACATTTTATTTGATATTTACAATTTACATACAACACGAGGTGAACATAAAATGAAAAACAAAAGAGCACAAACAACTCAAATAATAATAGTACTATTTTTCATACTGATTATTTTCATAATTGGAAGGATATTTGGTTGGTGGTAAAATCACTTAAACTTCATACCCAATTCATCCAACTGCTTTTTATCTGGAACCGAAGGACTTCCGTCCATAGGACATTGCGCATTCTTATTTTTTGGAAAAGCGATTACTTCTCGAATATCAGCCAACTCCAACATTAATGCAACTAACCTATCAACACCAATACCCATTCCGCCATGCACAGGTCCGCCATATTTATACGCTTCCAATAAAAATCCAAACTTTTTCATAGCTTCTTTTTCATCAAATCCAATAAATTGCATTATCCTTTTCTGAACATCTGGATTACTCACCCTAATAGAACCAGAAGACATCTCCCAACCGTTCATAGTTAAATCCCACAAGTCTCCTAAAACTTCTCCTGGACGTTTCTCAAAATCATCTACAAACTCAGGCTTTGGCATTGAAAACATATGATGCTCTGGCTCCCACCTTTTTTCTTCGTCATTATATGCAAACAAAGGAAAATCCTTGACCCATGCTAACTTAAATTCACTAGGATTAACTAATTCAAGTTTATCACGCAAAGCAATCCTTACTTGTCCAAGTGCAGTTTGAGCTAATTTTTTCTTATCAGCAACAAATAATACAGTTTGTCCATCTTTCAATTTTAAATTATTAACAAGATTATTCTGAACTTTATCATCCAAAAATTTACTTACTCCGCCATCAAACTTCTTGCCAATTACTTTAACCCAAGCCAATCCTTTTGCTTTGTATAGTTTAGCAACTTTCTCCAGCTTTTCAATCTCTTTTCTAGAAAAATCTTTATCTACAACCAAAGCAACAACATGCTCTGCTTTAGCGAACACATTAAATCCGCAATCCTTAACTAAGTCAGATACATCTTGTAAGAATAATTCAAACCTAATATCAGGCTTATCAGTACCATATTTTACCATAGCTTCATCATATGTAAACACAGGAAAATCATCAAGCTTAATATTCATTGTTTTCTTAAATATATACTTAAACAGATTTTCTATCATTGCTCTTACATCATCACTTGTTACAAAACTCATCTCCAAGTCAACCTGAGTATGTTCAGGCTGCCTATCAGCTCTTAGATCTTCATCTCTCAAGCAACGTGCAACCTGATAATACCTGTCCATTCCAGCGATCATCAATATCTGCTTATACAATTGAGGAGATTGAGGTAATGCATACACTGTGCCTTGATTTACTCTACTTGGAACAACATAATCCCTAGCACCTTCTGGCGTTGATTTAACTAATAAAGGTGTTTCTATCTCAACAAAGCTATTTTTATTCAGAAATTCCCTAAATGCTGTAACAACCTTGTGCCTAAATACTAAATATTTGTTATGAGCAGGATTTCTCAGATCCAGATACCTATACTTCAACCTAGTCTCATCTGTGCTTTCGATCTTTCCAGAGATATCCAAAGGCAAAGGCTCTGCCTTATTCAAAACGATCAATTTTTTTGCTTCGACTTCAATCTCTCCAGTTGAAATATTCTTATTAGAGCTTGGTCTTGATCTTACATTTCCTTCTACTTTTATCACATATTCATTCTTAAGTTCAGAAACATCATCAAGTACAATCTGCGTTATGCCATACCTATCCCTTAAAGAGACAAAATTTACGCCGCCATGGGTTCTTATTGAATCAATCCACCCGCACAATTTAACATTTTTTCCTATATTTGTTTTAGTAAGTTCACCGCAATTATGAGTCCTCATAAATATTCACCTTACAAGAGAAATCTGATATTTAGTATATAAAATTATTGTTAAATTGTATGTGCATAGCTAATAATTCTTGAAATCATCGCATCTATATTCTCCAGTACA
>CAYSVS010000033.1:0-13399 GCA_964434475.1 uncultured Methanosarcinales archaeon | reverse complement strand
AGAATGATTAATCTCATATTTAGAATATTATTTGAACCTTATTCCGGATGAACCCTAAATATCATAAGATTTATAAATCAACCCTAATTTTTCAAGATAAGGTGATTAATTATGACAAATTCAAAATTCGTTAAGATAAGATGTCCAAAATGCAAAAACGAACAGATTATGTTCGGCAAGAGTGCTGAGAAGGTAAAATGTCTTGTATGTGATAAAACATTGGCAGAACCTACTGGCGGAAAATCAAAAATAAAAGCAAGGATATTAGAAGTACTTGAATAAAATGTTATATAAAAAACAAGGTTATCCAGAGGAAGGAGAATTAGTATTATGCACAGTCACTAAAGTGCAGCACCATTCTGTTTTCGCTAAGCTTGATGAATATGAACACAAATCAGGTATGCTTCACATATCAGAAATAAGTCCAGGAAGGATCAGGAACATAAGAGACTATGTTGTTGAAGGAAAAAAGATAATATGTAAAATCTTAAAAATAAATCAGGAAAAAGGACACATTGACCTCAGTTTAAGAAGAGTCAATGAAAACCAAAGAAGAACAAAAAACGAAGAAATTAAACAGGAGCAAAAAGCAGAAAAAATAATAGAATACGTCGCAAACGAGATGAAAAAAAGCGTAAAAGAACTATACTATGACATAAGCAAACACATACTACCAAAATACGAACACATATTCCCTTGTTTCTATGAGGTCGTAGACAAGGATCTTGACCTTTCAAAGTTAGGGATAGAAGCAAAAGTTGCAAAAAAACTTTCTGAAATAATCAAACAAAGGATAAAACCTATGAAAGTGATAATCAACGGCAAGTTTGAACTTAGCTCCTATGAACCCGATGGAGTGGATATAATCAAAAATGCTCTTGTTGAAGCGTTGAAAGACAAAGAAGGCACAACCATCAAATACAACGGAGCAGGAATATTCGCTCTACAGATAATAGCAGATAATTACGATATTGCAGAAAAAATACTGGAAAACATTACCAGCTACATAGAAAATAAGCTGGAAGAGACAAACAGCACATACGAATTCATAAAAGAAGAGAGTAAAAAACTCAAATAAAAATGGCACGCCATATCCTTAAATGTCCTATATGCAAACAATATACTATGAAATCTGTCTGTCCTAAATGCAATATTGAAACAGTGACGCCAAAACCCGCAAAATATTCTCCAGAAGACCCTTATGCAAGATACAGAAGAAAAGCAAAGAAAGAGCAGGGATTGATTTGAAAAAAATAGCAAAGAAAACAGAAAATAATATAAATATTCTTTGAATTCTAATCATAATGGCAAAAGAGAATAAAAACAAACCAAAAGATTCTAAAGAAAATATGTCATTGACAATTTCATATCCTAATCTTAAGCTTAATCTATCTACAGATAATCCATTATCCTGTCTTAAAGAACTAAAGAAGATAGTTGAAGCATTGAACCAAAATACAGAAATATTGGACAGAATAAGCGACGAAATGGCAAGCTTAGAGAATCCAGAGATTGTCTTAAATATGGAATTCTCCGAAGATGTAAGAAGCAATCCAGATATAGTGGAACATATAGACAAACTCATGCAGGTAGAGCCAGCATATAAAGTCTATAGAACACATTTTGCATGCAAAAAGATAGTTGATATAGACAATAAACATACTGCTTTCGAGATAGAAACAAAAGAAGCTGAAAAGAACATAAACAGAATATTCTCTGATGTTAACAACAGAAACGTTAATTATACTATCCTTCTACTAAAAGGAGAATTTACTAGCAAAGACAAATACGCAATAATAGAAAAGTTCAAGAAGTATTTGCCGCACAGCAAACTAAAAGCATATACAGTAAAAGAGCCTATGTTTGGAAAGATTGCTGCCGAAATATTATTTTTTGGAGACGTTTGAGACCTTTTCTTTTTCTTTGTATATCAAGAAAACCATAGCACAGATAGCACCCAAAAGATTGAATACCAAATCAAGAGAATTATTGATATAACCACCAACACCTGTTGAAGGTGCAACAACAGTAGTCAAAAATTCTATCACTTCATTCAAAGCTCCTGCACCAGTCCCTGCCATTATAACAACTATAGATATAGATATCCAGGCATTGAAATTCTTCTTAAAGTTTGGTTTCAACAAATGATACATCACAAGCGTTGCAACTGCAAAACCGAACAGATGCGTAAACTGATCATACCTAAATATATGATAAGGAGCTCCTGCTATGGGAAGTAAAATAAGATCATACAATCTTTTACCTCCAAAATATAAAGCTCCTCCTGACATATGAAAAATCGCCCAAATAGTCAAACCCCATAAAACATAATTAGGATAATCCATCTTCTCATTAGTAATAATAATCAGAAATAGAAAAAACAATATTTCTACTATATATATCATAAATTCATAGTTCTTCTGTGATATAAAAATTATCGAATAAAATATAACTGCAATAATAGCAAAATATAATATTTTCCATTGATCTTTTCTTAAATACATTCTCAACCTCTTATTTTCTTCTTAAGTTCTTTATTTATCCTAAGCAATTCCTTAGCATGGTCAGTTATTTGGTTTGACTTCTCGTTCTCCCTCATCATTGTCCTCATAAGGATTGCGTTCTGTTCTTTGAGTTCCTCAATTTTCTTATCTTTCCGCAACAACTCTTCATGAAGGTGTTTTATATTTCGTTTGTAATCTGAAACTGGTTTTTTGAACAAAGACATATTATATCAATAAATACTTTAAATATAAAAACATTCCTATTATGACAAAAAAGTCTCACTTTTGTTTGTTTTTTTTAGGTTTTATTTATAAAGTTAAAACGCCCATTATAGATATTATGATTAATATGGTGCAGTTAGATCAATATGACAAATGAATCAAACCTAGAAACACTTATGGAAAGAGCAAAGCAAGGTCTAAATGTAATTAAAGGCTATAGCGAATTATATGACCACAGAATTGCTGTAGTAAATGAAGCTTATAATCAGACACTAAAGAGAATGGAGATTTCAGAATCTGACTTAAAACACAAAGACAAGAAAATAGGGGTTTTCATGTATGAATTTTTTAAAACATTAGGATACGATAAAAATGATGCTCCACATCTAGCATTTAATGATCAAAAAATAAAATACGGATTTAATAAAATTGACTTATTACAATACGCACAATCAACACATGACTTAAGTTATGGATCATTTATGGGATTTGTAAAAAATGTACACTAGCAATTATTCATTGACAAATATGGTGCAGTATGCACCAAAGATAAGTTATTGCGCTAGTTGTGCGTCCAGCAGCAATGATTATATATGCAATCAAGGACTAGAAACTAAGATAATCGAAAACAATCATCCTTCTCCATTGAACGATATAATAAACAACAGTGTCATAGATAATTATACATCAACCTACACAAACGATAAGCAATACACCACAACATCAAACAATTCATATTACTTTTCTCCTGACCCTTTCCTTAACCCCAATAGGCCAAGAGAAAGGTTTACAGGGAAAGCAGAAGATATAAAGCACTACATAAAGGATGCTTTTGAAAAGACAACCAACAATGCATTACCTGACGATATAGACATAATAATATGTTCAGAAAAAGAATTCAAAGAGAATACAAAAATAGAGGATCCAGGTGTAAGAGGTGTAACTTTAAACAGAAGACATCTAGGCCAGATAACCAACATAATCATAAAAGAGGACGAATTTGCCAAGATCATGCTGACAATAGGACATGAACTTGGCCATGCTATATCCTTGCCTTTAGTAGATGATATAAATGAAGAAGCAAAAGCTTTTGCATTTCAGGTCGCATTCATGCATTCTTTGCACGAATATAATGTTGCAAATATGAGGAACTGCATAAATCTTGACTTTAATCCTGCAACAAACGGAATACATAATGTTGCATTCAACCATGTTTCAAGATTGATTACAAACGGAACAAAACCATTAGAGATTTTTAGAGGCATAGTACAAAAACAGATAACTTTTCAATAAAGGTAATGAAAAATGAATCCTGAAAAAGAGCTAGAAAAAGAGATGGAAGAACTAAAGAAAAGATCGAGATTGATGGGCATGTATAGCAGTATGCAATCAAACTATGCTATGCCGCCAGAAATCATAAAAGAGCAGAAAGGCTATTTTACACAGCTTGCTGAACTTATGGTTAAAGATGGAAAAAAAAGCGATATCTATAATTCAATAGATGACAAACTGTTAGGATACAATAATCTTGCAAACACATACCAAAATACTTATGATAATGTCTATAAAAAAGGAAACAGCCAAAGCAATCCCGATTATAAATTAGGAACCAAAACAAGCTTAAATTATGGATTGGGCTTAAAAGTAAGGAACAGAGTTAAAGGAAGCAGCAGTTCTACATCATACTGTCCAACAATTAAAGGCTCTTATGGTGCAGCTAAAGCTTCATCAAGCAAAAAATAGATTCTTAAAAATATAAATAAGAGCACATAAATAATTAATAATCACAAGATGAGGAGTTCATAATATGCTTGAAAAACTATTGAATATATTCAAGACAAGGATAAAAAGCTTAGATATACTTTATGTTATAGAAGATATAAAGCCAGCTGCAAGGATAATGGCAAAAAAAGAGGAATTGCCAAATATAGAAGTCTTCTGTTCAAAAAACGGACTATTTATAGAACAAGCAGATTTCAAGATAGCTATGCTAGATGCAAAAAAACAATACAGCAACAAAGGCATGAAGATAAAGAATAATTCTCCCATACCAGGTCATCTTGTATTATACATAAGCAAGATACAGGAAAAAGCAAAGATAGCTAAAGAGTTTGAACAAGACAATGATCATTATGGATTGGGTTTGATTTTAGGCTACCCAGAATGCTGCTGCAAGTTTTTTGTAAAAAATTTTCAAGAAGAATCAAGAAAGAATAATGACTATATAATTCCTATAAGTAATAATACAACAAACATAAATAACCCATTCTACAACAATATACTGACAACTTACTTTGACCATGCGTTGATAAGCCATTTTCCGCATAGCTTTGACTGTCCAGAAAGCATCGCACTAGCAAAAAAACATTTTGAAGCTATAAAAAAATATTCGATAAAGATAGCCATGGATTATATCACTGTGCTAAAGTGCATCGCAATATATACTCCAGAATCCATAAATATATTATACGGCGATTATGATGAGAACAACAAAAAGGTATTTCATTACAAAAAGATATTGACAACAAACAAGAATGACTTTTACAATATGCTTTACAACTCAAAAAAACTTGAATTGGTAGACAAAAACTGTTTCAAGATAAATAAGGAAACTATGAGAAGCAATAATATGGTCATTATTGATTTTTGTATATAAAGGCATTCAACTTATGCTTTCTCAAATCCTTTACCTGCTTCATCCTTGTAGGCAGATAATGCTCTCCATTAACTATCAGAATTCCATTAAAATCCTTGAAAATTTCATCTAGTCCTCTAAAAAAAGGCTTGTCTGGGTGTATAAAAATGACATCATACTTACCAATATCAATTTCATTAAAATCACCATGTATAAATTTTGCATTTAATCCTAGATTATCTCTTATATTAACACCCGCCATAAGTAATTCCTTATCTATCTCTATACCTGTCGAATCAGTAAACAAAGAAGCAATAAGAACAACTATTCCATCTCCAGAACCAAAATCAAGAAACGTATCGTATTTCTCTAGTTCGATATTCTTAAATATCTCATAAACCTCATCAGGAATTGCCTTTGCCCATATTCCTAACTCAGTTTCCTTATAGGGAAGTCTGCCGCCGCTAAGAAGATACTTATAGAAAGCACAGTATTCTTCTTTGATTTGACTTAATCTACTGTCCATAGTAAGACGACAAAGAGATACATTTATAAAATTATTCCTAATGATAATAAAAAATGTATAAACTGGACATAGGGCTTGAAAATAAGGGAAAAAATATTATTATTGCTCATCTAGATGGCCATCTTAATTATGACAACACTCCTAAAGCAAAAAATACATTATCATCACTAGACTGCAAAGCTCTTTATATCGATTTCAAAAAAGTTAATTTTATAGACAGATCAGGAATTGGCTTACTTTTGGAGATGCAGAAAGAGATGAAAGAGGGCGACAAGAAAGTGGCATACTATGGGTTTAACAACTATGTAAAATCAGTTATTGAACTTACAAAATTGATACACGTAATAACAACATACGATACGCTTGAAGATGTTTTGAAACAACACCTGTAAACCAATAAATTTATAAAGAAAAATTAAATCCTTTCTATCTAAGCGCCGATGGTCTAATGGCTATGACAGCGGCCTTCCAATTCATACTTGTTATGGAGAAGTGAGCCGCTTATCGGGGTTCAAACTGGTTTGAATCATTTTTCATCCATGAAAGTCCCCGTCGGCGCATATATTTCTTAAGAATTTTAAAAACAATCAGATATTATCCGCATCTAAAGTATAATATCTTATGTTCATCTTTATCTCGTTTCCCTATTGATATTCAGGATTAAGCAGAAGAGAATCATCAGCTTCAAAAGATGATAAATCATTAAATCTTACTTTAAAATCCTCCACCTTTTGATCTATAATTTTAATTTCATCACTCATTTTATATCAACAAAAAAAATTAAGTTTTCATGATATTTTAAGTTTTTCAAAAACAAGGTTTTAAAGAAAAAATAATGAATTTCGCCTGCAAAAGTAAAGAGACACTTCAAAAACAGTGTAACATAAGAGGTAATTTTTTAAATACTCTTGATTAATTTATCTCAGGCCTTGGTCTTAAACCCCTTTGAGCTTTTCTTCGGAAAAACAAGGAGAATGGGAGAGTAACCAAGGCCACATCTTAAAATAATAAAATGGCAATAATATCAAGAATTTTACATAATGCTGGAGAAGCGATACACAAACACAGGATGATTAAAGAAGGAGATAATATCTTAATTGCATTCTCAGGAGGAAAAGACAGTTATGCGTTATTAGAAGTTCTCCAAACTCTACAAAAAAAAGCACCAATTAAATTCTCAATCCTGGCAGTAATCATTGATCAAGGATTTAAGGAGATGAACTACAGGAAAGTAGAAGATTATTTTAATAGAAACAAAATAAACTATCACATAAAAAAAACAATTATTGCAGATATTGTAAAAAAGAAAAGTCCAAGGAATTGCTGTTTTTTATGCTCTAGATTAAGAAGAGGCATAATATACAAACTAGCAAATAAGTTAGAATGCAACAAGATAGCTTTAGGCCATAATCTGGATGATTCTATGCAAACATTATTACTCAATATAATGTACTCATCAAAACTAGAAGCATTGAAACCAAGATACATTTCAGATGACAAAAACAACATAATCATCAGGCCTTTGATAAATGTAAGAGAGTCTGATATCCAAAAGCTTGCAAAAGAAAAGAAGTACCCTATAGTTAAACAAAAATGTTTTCTAAAAAAACAAGATTCAAAAAGAGAGATGATCAAAAAAATACTTAATAACAACGCAAAAGAAAACAAATTCTTACACAGCTCCATGAAAAACATAATCGAAAAGATATATAAATTAAAACAAAAACCTTAACTAAAAATGAACAGCGACGAACTTAACAAAAAACTATGCAAAGGCTGCACAAAATGCTGTGAGCATATAGCAATCCAGATAGACAAGCCTAAATCTAAAGAAGATTTTCATCATATTATGTGGTATTTGCTTCACGAAAATATCAAAGTATACATAGATTATGATAATGACTGGATTATAGAATTCCAGACAAAATGCAAAGCATTAGATAACAAAGGATTATGCAAAGTATACAGCACTAGACCAAATATCTGCAAAGAATACACTCAACAAGACTGCGAAAAGCACGGCGCTGGAGACTATTACAAACATATGTTTAGCAATAGAGACGAACTCATATGCCATATCATGGAAAACACCAATATAAAGAAACTATTTTAAACAGTAACCTTTTTAAAACAAACCTCGTTCTAGTCTATAGATGACTGAAAGAATATTAGTTATGTGTGCACATTCAGATGATCAGATATTAGGGCCTGGAGGTACGATAGTTAAATACTCAAAACAGGGGAAAGAAGTAAAAACGATAATATTCTCTTATGGTGAAAAATCACACCCCCATCTAAAAAAAGAAATAATTATAATGAAAAGGGTCAAAGAGGCGCAGGAAGCTGACAAAATAATAGGCGGCAAAGGCGTGACTTTCTTAGCATTAACAGAAGGAAGATTCAAAAAAGAGATAGAACAAAAACATATAATTTCAAAAATAATAAAGATAATAAAAGATTTCAAACCAGATAAGATATTCACGCATTCTGATGAAGACAATCATCCTGATCACAAAATAGTATCAAAAACAACAATAGAGATTGTCGATAAGATGAAATTCAAAGGAGATGTGTATATATTTGACGTGTGGAACCTCTTAAGATTAAAAAAAAGGGACATGCCGAAAATGTATGTAGATATAAGTGATACTTTTTCAACAAAACTCAAAGCATTAAACTGTTTTGAAAGCCAATGGATGGCTATGTTGATGCTGAAATGGAGCGTATATGTAAAAGCCATACGTCACGGATTGAATCTTGGTGTCAGGTTTGCAGAGAGGTTTTATAAGATAAGATGAAACAGCTAGTTATCGCCACAGACAATTTTTTGCCAAGATGGGATGGCATTGCCAGATTCTTAAATGAAGTCGTACCTAAATTAGTACATGAATATGAGATAACCATACTTGCTCCTATGTTTGATAAATCATTACACGGATTCAATCATGCCACTGTTGTAAGGTTTCCAACTTTCAATTTTGAACTAGGTGATTTTTGCCCCGCTAAACCGCCTTTCAAAAAGATAAGAAAATATATTAAACAAGCAGACATAGTCTGGATACAGACTATAGGTCCTATAGGAGCATTGGCAGCATATTATGCAGACAAATATAATAAATCTTGTGTTGGCTATATCCACTCAATAGAATGGGAGCTTGTGCCTAACAGTATAGCGAATAACAAACTGACCAAAGGAATAATTGGGTTTATCTCAAAAATAATTGCAAGATATATCTACAATAAATGCGATATGTTAATGATGCCGACTATAGATGTGGCAAGAAAGTTCAAGAATAATAAGATTAATGCGCCGATAACAATCGTTAAATTAGGAACAAACATAAACAAGTTCACACCCCCTAATTTTAAACCAGATGCTAAGCAAGCATTAGGAATAGAATCAGATAAAAAAGTGATTGGATTCGTCGGAAGGATTGCAAGAGAGAAAGACCTGCCCACATTATACAGAGCATTTACACAACTACAAAGAAAAAGAGACGATGTCGTATTGCTTATTGTGGGAGATGGAGTTAAAGAGCTTATGAATATGTTCAAAAAAAGAAAAGATGTTATAGTAACAGGAGCAAAAGATAATGTAATACCATATATGCAGGCTATGGACATCTATGTATTGCCTTCATTAACAGAAACAACATCATTGACAACCATCGAAGCAATGTCATGCGGATGCAATGTAGTTTCAACAAAAGTGGGAAGGACATCTGAATACATAGACAATAATGAAAATGGATTCTTTTTTCCTGCAAGAAACAGCTTTGCCTTGTACAAGAAACTTCAAAAACTTCTTGATGACGACGACTTAAGAGACACCATAAGTCATAACGCAAGAAAAAGCGTTATTGAACGATTCTCATGGCAAAAAACGATAGAAGATATTAAAAAAGTGTTAAGTAGTTTTTAATTCTACAACTTCAAACTAGTCACAGCAGTCATACCATGATCATTCATGCTTACTCCATAAAGATTATCAGCTTCTGATATCATCGCATCATTATGGCTGATAACAACATACTGGGCATGATCCACATACTGTCTTATCAATTTAGCTAATTTCTCAGAATTATGCTTATCCAAAGCAGCATCTACTTCATCCATTACATAGAAACTGTGCGGCTCATGCTCCTGTATAGCAAATATAAAAGCTAAAGCAGTCATTGTCTTTTCTCCGCCAGATAAGGAACGTATATCCATGAATTTTGTTCCCGATAATCTTACTAGGACCCTAACACCATCATCAAAAGGATTTTCAAGATTCTCTAGCTTAAGGAATGCTTCACCTTTAGTAGATATATTCTTAAATATTGCCTTAAAATTCTCGTTAATGGTATCAAATGTTTTCATAAATCTATCTTTCTTCTTCACTTCAATCTCATCGATCATAATCAATACATCGCCTTTCTCTCCTACTAAGCTCTCTCTTTTAGACAATAAACCATGATATTCTTTCTCTACTTTATCATAAATCTCCAAGGCTTTCATATTCACAGCACCCATATCACTTGCCATCCTCTCGAATTTTGCAACCTCTGCCTTAAGCTGTGATTCTGATTTGTTTGTATCTAGCTCTATCCCTTCATACTGTTTAAATTCATGCTCTAATCCAGAAAGTTCTGCATTCAATCTTGCATTTTCCAAAGACATAGTGTTCATCTTGATTTCCACTTTTCTACTATTTTCCCTTAAAGATTCCATCTTATTGCTGCCTTTGTTTATATCCTCAGTTATCTTGCTTCTTTTACTGAACAGTTTCTTATATTTTGCATAGAATTCCTGGCTTTGCTTCTCTTTTTCTTTAAGAACTTTTGTATCATGTTTAATCTTCTCATTCAACTGTTGTATCTCAGAATTAAAGTTTTCCAATTCCTTATCATGTTGTTTAATTATATTCAATATCTTATCGCTCTCAGGATTGCTCACTTCCAACTGATTTACGATATTCCTTAGATCAGCATCAATATGAATAATATCTTCTTTGAGTTTTGATTTTTTATCCTCATAAGCATTCATCTGCGCAACCAATCTTGGACTCCTTAACTGGCTGATCTTCGCTCTCAGGCTTTGTTTTTTCATCTTATCCTGCGCAAGTTCTCTGTTCACACTAGAAATATTTGTCTGTACTTCTCTTAATAATTTTTCTATACTGTCTAAATTATCATTCAGTTCTTTTTTCTCTATTTTAGTGGCATCCAAATCACCAGAGTCAAGATGAAGAGATTTTTCAGTCTTTATTATATCTCCTTCAAGTTCAGCTTTATTCTTTCTTAACATAACTATCTTTTCTTCATTATCTGCTCTTTTCTTACCATATGTAGATATAAGATTGTTAAGATCTGCAAGTTCTTTTTCTGTCTGTTCTAGTTCCTTAGCCACTTCTTCTTCAGCAAAACCTAATCCTTTAGATTTTCTCCTAAAACCACCCCTCATACTTCCAGAAATATCTGCCAGATCTCCTTCTAAAGTTACCATCTTGGCTTTTCCTATACCTATTCTTCTTGAAGTATCTATATTTTCAACAACAAGTATGTTTCCAAAAACATATGAAAAGACATTTTTAAACTTAGAATCAAACTTTATCAAATCCAAAGCCATCCCGTGCACTCCATTGCTTTTATTAAGTTTCTCTATCTCAGGTCTTTTTATCGCAGGTCTTATCTTATTTAAAGGAATAAATGTAACAACACCCAATTTATTTTTCTTAAGATACCTTATACATTCTGCTGCAATCTTATCATCTTTGACAACTATGTGTTTTATCTTATTGCCTGCTGCAATCTCAAGAGCTAAACTATATTTTTTACTTACTTTGCCTAATTCAGATACTGTCCCATATATTCCAGGTTTATTTAACTCCAGTATCTTCTTTATTGCTATATCTGCAGAAGCAAACTCTTTGATACTTGCATTCCTTACATTAAGTTTGGAATGCTGTTCTTGGACAGAAGTAAGTCTTTTTCTTGCATCTCCTAGCCTCGCAGCTATACCAGAATCCTCTGTAAGACATTTATTAAGCTCAAGCGTAGCTTTTTTGAACATATCTTTCCTGTTCTTAAGATTCTTTATCTCAGCATCGTGTTCTTTTGCAATTTCCTTAACTTTCGCTATACGCTCATCCATAGACTGGAGTTGATATTCTATTTTATCTTTTTCCCTAAACAACTGTTGCTGCTTCTCTCTTAATTCATTTATATTTTTCTGTTTATCCTCTGTTAATACATCTATCTCATCTATCTCTTTATCAATATCTCCTGCATCATCCATCTTGTTCTTTTTCCTGAACTTGTCAAGCTCCTCTTCAACAATCTTCAGTTCTTTGTTCCTTTGCTGCCTAAGTTTTTCAAGACGGGCTTTTTCTTTCTCAAGATCCTGATTCCTTTCCTTGAAAGCACCCATCTCAGCCTTAAGTTCAAGCTTTCTTTGCTTTACCCTTTCTATCTCATTGTTCAAGTTGTCTATCCTTGTATTGTTGGTCGCAAGATCTATCTTTAACTTCTCGACTTCCTTATGTATCCTAACCTGTTCTTTTTCCCCTTTCTCTTCTATCTCTTTTGTTATACTCTCTGCATCTTTTCTTAACTGTTCAATATTATCTTTTAGCTCAGATATATCTTTCTCATATTTTTCAAAATTCTCTTTATAACCATCCACTTCAGAATCTATCTTTTCTTTTTCCTGTCTTTTAGCAGATATCTGATAATCCAATAAAGTTGCCTTGTTTATACTCAACCTATCCTTTAACTCCTTGAACCTCAATGCCTGATCCCTTTCTTTCTTCAATTCTTTGAGATAAGTTTCTCTTTCTTTAAGGATTATTTCAGCTTCATTTAACCTGTTTTCAACTTTTTCCAGTTCTCTTAAAGCCTTCTGTTTCTTTTCTTCATATACACCTATACCTGATACCTCTTCCAGAACCTGTCTTCTTTCGTTCCCTGACATCTCTACAAATCTGATAATATCTCCCTGAAGCACTATATTAAATCCATCTGGATCTATCTTTGCTCTTCCAAGCATATCAAGGATATTTTGTCTTGTACATGTCTTATCATTTATCCTATATACACTTTGACCTGATTTCCTAATTATCCTCGTAACCTTCAATTCGTCAGTATCTATAGGAAAGATTTCGTTCTTATTCTCAAAGATTATGCTAACTTCTCCATCTTTTGCAGGTTTCTTTGATTTTCCGCCGTTATAGATAAGATTTGCAGATTTTTCTGCTCTTAATGATTTAGCACTTCCTCTTCCCAATACAAAACATAAAGCATCGATAACATTACTTTTACCGCTTCCATTAGGCCCTAGAATACAGTTGAAATCCTTACCAAAAACAAACTCTGTTCGCTTAGCAAAAGACTTAAATCCTCTCATCACCATTCTTTTGATCAATGTCATTATTATATTATGTAGTGTATATCCTATTTATATAGTTTTTGATTATTAGGGTTCATCCGGAAAAGAATAAATATGTATACTGAATACTAAATTGCGAGGTGT
>CAYSVS010000032.1:0-13424 GCA_964434475.1 uncultured Methanosarcinales archaeon | reverse complement strand
AACACCTCGCAATTTAGTATTCAGTATACATATTTATTCTTTTCCGGATGAACCCATAAATTCAAAATTTATTTACTAAAAATATCATCTACTTATTCAGTTGTAAAACCAAAATAGTTTACAATCTTATTTCTAGTAATTTTTCTTGAAGAACTATTTTTAAGAGTGTATAATTGTACACCTAACTCATTGATAAAACGCGTAATTATGCCAAATCTTTCCTTTGCTAATTCACACAATATTTTGCAGATATCTTTTTGATCATTTTTTACTGTTCAACGATTAAAAAAGAAATGGTTTGTTTATCCTCATTTATCCTTTTCCCTGCAGTAAGCAATCTTAACATTAAAGAATTGTTCTATGTTTTTATTGACATAATTAAGATTATTGTTATTTAACAGCAATTGTTTTGCTAAGTTTAACATATTATGCCTTTTTATAGGGCGATATTTTGTTGCGCTATACATAAATCTTACAAAATAGTCCATCTTCAGTTTTACTTTCTCTTTTATCACAGCAACATATTCACTCGAAACATATGGCTTTTCACCCTCTATATCAATATATGTACGCGGTCCTTCTTTATATGACACTAATTCGTTTCTTATCATATCTACAAAATATTTTTGCTGTTTGCTAACATCCATTACAATGCCTTTATGCATCAGGCCATAGTATTTATTCAAAAAGTTCAATTCTTTCTTTACATAATTATCTATTTCGTCACACATATAGTTGTCTATATAATCCTTGAAAGATTTATTTTCCAGTTTCTGTTCTATTTCAGATATTGAATCAACAACATCTATCCTTGAAGATATGCTATCTGCAGCAGCATAACTTGCTAATGTCAAGAAGATACCTGTTCCTGCCATAATTTTATTTATCTCCATCTGAATCGCGTAAAAACAGTTCTTATATAAAACTTATCAAGAATGATTATGTCTAAGACGCCAATTGGTCAGTGAGTTTATATTCTATTCGTAAAACAAAACTGTCAGCTGAGTAATAATATTTATATTTATTTATATTAGGTTTCAGGTGAACGAACGAGTCTTAAGATAAATATCAAGAATAAATAAATATTAAATCTCACTCTTCACATTCTAATGCTCTTAATATTACAGAAATCTCATTCATAGCTCCAACAAACTGATGTCTTTGGGCGTCCTCAAGATCTTCGGGATGCTTTTTTAGAATATGGTTGAATTTTGACATCCTATGCTGCAAAACCCTTTTTAACTCATTTTTGTTCATAAAATATAAATAAACCAGCAGATATATAAAGTTTACGTTTCTGTATATTAATATACTTATCTCTCGGCTACGGAAATAGATATATCATTTTCTAATTTGGGTTTTTCTACAACCTCATAATCGTTTTCCCAATTATATTTTTCGAATAATTGTTCTCCTACCGAGCATAGCATAAACCTTTTAACATTTCTTTCAAAATTCTCAACAATATATTCTAATATATTATCCAGTTTACCTTTAAAATTATCGTTTGATGAAAATATCATCTTATCTGTATTGGAGTATTTATTATATTGCTGCCATACTTCACCCCATTTCATCCAATTAGTATCTCTTTTAGCATCAAGAGAAAATTCATCTAAAACAGAAGATAAGTTACTGTCAAAATATACAGAATGTCTTCTTACAAATCTTCCGCAGTCTCTGCTCCATCCCTTTTTTCTCCATTGAGGCACTTTGCCTGTCTCTTCCATTTTTCTTGTTTTTGTTATAAAGTTCATGAATTGTGTAAAGTACATATTTTCTTTTACTATTCCTGTAAGATTATACTTCTGCATTATCCTTGAACCAATAACATTGCCTTTCTTGTCCAATGTTTTTCTCACTACCTTATATTCTCCGTCTATATTTTCTATATAATCAAACCTTTGAACATCCCTTCTGTTTGAAGAATACTCTGAATGCAGAAGTCTCATGTTCTTGTCCTTGTCAAGATAAAACAATCCCAGATGGGTAGCATCTCCTTTATCCTTATGTTTTGATCTTTCATTCCAGAAATACATAATATAGGCATTAGGGTTCAAAAGCTTTTTGTCATCTTCATCAAGCTTCCCTTGTTTTAACTTGTCTACTAATTTATCAGTATAAACTGCAGAATATACATTAAACCTTCCAGAAGGTTTGAATATATCCCTGATATCTTCTTTTTTTATCTTTTTCTCAAGATTAGGCAATTCAAAACTCAAATCATCAATTTTCTTGACCAAAGCTGGCTTTTCTGATGTTTTTGGAGTATAAACCATTTTTTGATTGCCTGCACTATAAATAGCTAAAATAAATGCAATAGTCGCTATAGGATTAAGATATCTCATGAGTGTGCTAAATAACACTTATTTAAAAAACTTGTGTATTTTAGTTACTAGGTAGTGTCAAAAAGCAACTCCTAAAAACATATGATAAATAGAATATATTATAGTTTTTAATAATTTATATATATCATTTATTTAAACAAAAAATTATGAGTCTCAATCCCAAGAAATTAACACCAGCAATGCAGCAATATATGCATAATAAGAAATTATATCCTGATTGTTTAATTATGTTCAGGATGGGAGATTTCTATGAGATGTTCTACGAAGATGCTGAAAAAGCTGCAAAAGAGCTAGAAATCACATTGACTGCAAGAGGGAAAGGAGAATCAAAAGCTCCTTTAGCAGGAATCCCTTATCACGCATTAGAGCCATATCTTGCAAAATTAGTAAAAAAAGGTCATAAGGTTGCAATATGTGAACAAGTAGAAGATCCGAAGAAAGCAAAAGGTATTGTTAAAAGAGAGGTTGTTAGGATAGTAACTCCTGGAACATTGATAGATTCTGTTATGTTAGATGAAAGATCCAATAATTATCTTGCATCAGTATATCCTTATCTTGATAAGTTCGGCATAGCATTAGTAGATATAAGCACAGGAAGCTTTTATTGTTCTGAATTGGAATCTGAAGAAAAGCTTATGAACGAACTGCAAAGGTTTAATCCAAGCGAATGCCTTATACCTTATTCATTAAATGTAAACAAGGATTTCGTAGATAAGCTGCAATGTTTTGTCAACAGCTATGACGACAGACATTTTAAATTGAGCAATGCCAACCAGTCGCTTCTAGAACATTTTAATACAGTAAGCTTGGAAGGTTTTGGTTTGAAGATAAATAGTCTGGCGATAAACGCTTCAGGAGCTTTATTGAATTATCTTAAGGATACGCAAAAGAATTCTTTGGACTATATCAATACAATAAAGCCTTTTTTCGTGAATGAATTCATGACATTAGACTCAAGCACCCAACGCAACCTGGAACTTGTACAGAATATAAGGGACAACTCAAAAAGAGGAAGCTTGTTGTCTGTGCTGGACAATACAATAACGCCTATGGGATCAAGATTGTTGAAGTCATGGCTGTTAAGGCCTTTACTTGATATTAATTCTATAAACAAAAGACTAGATGCTGTTGATGAACTCATGAAGAAAAATTTTCAAAGACAGGAATTAAGAGATATACTGAATAATGTTCAAGACATAGAACGGCTGATAAGCAGAATTAATTACGGAAATGCCAATGCAAGAGACCTGATAAGCCTTAAAAGATCTCTATCTGTAATACCTAAAATAAATTCCCAATTGTCTGAACTTGATTCTGAATTGACAGGAAAAAGGATAAACAATTTTTCAGAGATAAAAGAACTTATCGAAAGTGCGGTAAAAGAAGAGCCGGGTTTTTCATTAAGAGAAGGAAATATTATCAGGAAAGGCTATAGCCAGGAACTTGACAAACTCCAAGATATAAGAAGTGGAGGAAAAGAATGGATTGCCAAATTACAAGAGCAGGAAAGAAAAAAGACAGGCATCAACTCACTGAAAGTAGGTTTCAATAAAGTGTTTGGATATTATATAGAAGTGAGCAATACAAACAAAAAACTGGTGCCAGAATATTATGTAAGAAAACAGACATTGACAAATGCTGAAAGATACATAACACCTGAGCTTAAAGAACAGGAAAGCACGATATTAAATGCACAGGATAAGATATATGAGATGGAATATACTTTGTTTCTAGGAGTAATCGAAAGGATAAAAGAATTTACCAAAAAATTGCAGGAAGCTGCAAAACAGATCGGTCAGCTTGACGTAATATTAGGTTTTGCAAATGTTTCAGTCAACAACAATTATGCAAAACCCAGATTGTTTGAAGAGAACATCATGATAATAAAGGACGGCAGACATCCCGTAGTAGAACAGCTCGAAGACATGTTTATACCGAACAACATAGATATAAATGAAAAAAAAAGAATAATGATAATAACAGGCCCTAACATGAGCGGAAAATCAACAGTCATGAGACAGGTTGCCTTGATACAGCTTATGGCCCAGATAGGATGTTTTGTAGCTGCGACAAACGCAAACCTAAGCATAGTAGACAGGATATTTACAAGAGTGGGAGCGTATGATGATCTTACGATGGGACAAAGCACGTTTATGGTCGAGATGAACGAAACAGCCAACATACTCAACAACGCAACATCAAACTCTCTTATAATCCTGGATGAGATAGGTAGAGGCACATCTACTTTTGATGGTATAAGCATAGCATGGGCTGTTGCTGAATACATCGCAGGCACATTGAACGCAAAAACATTATTCGCCACACACTATCACCAACTGAACAAGTTAGCAGATAAGTTCAGCAATGTAGTGAATTTCAATATAGCTATCAAAGAAGAGGATGACAACATAATATTCCTGCATAAACTTTTGGAAGGCGGTACAGATAAAAGCTACGGAATACAGGTGGCTAAACTTGCAGGACTGCCGAAAGATGTGATTACAAGAAGCAAACACATAATGACGCAGCTCGAGATGGATGACAAGATATCTGAAAAGATACATAACGACCTAAAAAAGAAAAATATAAAGATAAAAAAGGAAAACAAAAAGATAGATTATGAAAAAGACAAGCAAAAGACACTGCTTAATATGTAGGTGATAAGTATGGATAAAAAACAAATATTGAAAACATTTAACAAACATGCATCAGAAAAATTGGAGATAACAATAGATGAAATTGCAAAAGCAAACCAGTTGAACTCAAATGGGTTAAAGGCAGAATTAAATGGAGCACTAAATACAATATTAGAACTAAATAACAAGGAACCATATCTTCAATTGACTCATGATGAAATTGAGAAAGGAATATATGGCGATATTAACAATATCTATAACGGCTTAACCAGAGAGCATAATCAATCAGGAGTCTTAGCAAGCTTAAAAAAGATAAAAGAAAAATATCAAATATAAAATGCCTACGATCAATAAACTGGATAATGCACTGATAAACAAGATAGCGGCAGGAGAGGTCATAGAACGGCCTGCCAGTGTGGTTAAAGAACTGATAGAGAATGCCATAGATGCAGAAGCAACAAAAATAAGTGTTGAGATAAAAGAATCCGGCTTCAGCCTGATAAAAGTAATAGACAACGGAAAAGGCATGGACAAGGAAGATGCAAAACTAAGCATAGAAAGACACGCTACAAGCAAGATAAAAGAGAAAGACGACCTGTTCAAGATAAAAACATTAGGATTTAGAGGAGAAGCGTTAGCAAGCATCGCAGCAATAAGCAACATCAAAATAACCACAAAAAGAAAAAAAGACAAAGAAGCTTATCAGATCAGTGCAGAAGCAGGAAGGATATATAACGAAAAAGAGTTAGGATATCAGGACGGAACTACCTTAGAAATCAAGGATCTGTTTTTCAATGTTCCTGCAAGAAAAAAATTCTTGAAGAATTTTAGACTAGAATTTCAAAACATAGTAGATATAGTATCAAGATATGCTTTGATAAGTCCAAAAATATTCTTTAAATTGGTGCACAACGGCAAAAATATATTCATCGCTCCTTCTACAAGCGACTGGCAGGGAAGCATAATAAACATATATGGAAAAGACACGGCGAAAGAACTTCTTCCTGTAAACTATTCTGACGGCACTTACGAGATAATGGGATTTGTAAGTAAGCCTAAGTTGACAAGGGCAGACAAGACCCACCAAAGCATATACGTCAACAATAGATATGTTAAGAACAGCACCATAACATCAGGCATATACGATGCATACCACACATTATTATTCAACCACAGGCATCCTGTTGTTGTGCTGAACATAAGCGTTGAACCTAAATTGATAGACGTAAACGTCCATCCTACAAAAAAAGAGATAAGAATAAACAGAGAGCAAGAGATGAAAGAAGCTGTACAGAAAGCAGTAGGGGAAGCTCTGGAAAAGGACAATCTTGTGCCTAAAGACACAGATAGACCGCAAAGGATATTCATCGACGACATAAAATTCGAAAGGGAAAAGTTCAAGAAAAGATATAAGATTGAAAAGAGCAGGCAGCAAGAACTTGAGTTTGATGAAAAAGAAATAAATACAGGAAAAGAAGATCGACAACAAACAGAAGAAGAGGAACAAAAATATAATATCCTCGGACAAGTGCATAACTGTTATATAATTGCAGAAGATGAAGAAGGCATACTCTTGATAGACCAACATGCAGCTGAAGAAAGGATCAACTACGAAAGATTCATGGAAATGTATCACAATAAGAATATCAATATTCAAGAACTTCTTGAGCCAATAATGTTTGAACTAGAACCTAAAGATTCTACAGCAATACAAAACAAGATTGAAAAGTTCAAGAACATAGGATTTGATATAGAAGAATTTGGCCACAATAGTTTTATACTAAGAACATTACCTGTTGTGCTCGGAAAACTTCAGGATAAGAAGAAGATACTTGACCTTATAGATGAAGTCAAATCTTTAAATAACCTAGAAGAAAATATGCTAATAATGAAAGCCTGTAAAGCAAGCATAAAGCAAGGAGATGCATTAAGCAATACGCAGATGTATGATCTGCTTAAAAGGCTGAATAAAGCCAAGGTTCCTTATACATGCCCTCATGGAAGGCCAACGATGATAAAGATGACCAAACAAGAACTAGAGAGAAAGTTCAAAAGAAAGGGATAATGTCTTATTTTAAATAAAAAACAGATTAAATTGATTCTTGGATAATCCAATAGATAATATTTAAAAAATTAAATAATATACTTGTTTTATGACTGTTAAAGTATTGAATAAATATATTGACCTTCAGATTAGTATAATCCCTGAGATACTTTCAGAACTTGATCCTAAATATAGTGATTATTCATATGATAAAAACAAGGATTTCTTCAATGATTTTCTTTCTCAAATATGGTTGAAAACAGATCCCATAACCCAAAAAAGTCCTCATAAGTTATACGAGGAATACTTTGGAAAAAAGAATAAGATTACTTGTGCAGAATCAGAAATTAAAAAAATAGGTCAAAAAAGACTACTTGAAATAGAGATTAAATTTCTCGAGAAGGAATGTAAATCAGGCATTTCGAAAATAGTAGATTATGAAAAGATATCCTTTTGTGAATCTATAGAGAAATGTGACTATAAAGAATTAAAACAAGACAGTCTTCCTATATGCAACAAATTTCCTAATAAAACAGATACTGATTCTTTTTTGATGATGTACATCGTTGAAGAGATGAAGGGCATCGTTAAAAACAAATGGTATATGTCAGAAAAAGAAGAGAAAGATGTAGGATGGAAAGCGGCAATAGAAAATTATATCAGAACTGGATATGCTGAAAATTTTCATCAGCAATATATTAAACAGATCAAAGAAGATATAAAATCAAGACTGATAATTGGAAAAGAAAGAAAAAGATTGGTTGTAAACATAGAATATACGTTAAAAGACTGTGAAACTCTTCAAAAAGCTAAACTCCATACCAGTTATGTGGATTTCTGTGAATGTCAGGATGAATGCGAATATAAAAAGTATGAATACTGCATAAGGGCAGACAAAAAAATAGAGGACATATATGAAAGCATGAAACAAACAGTCATAAACTTAATAAATCAGACTAATTTCTTGGAAAAGTATGGTGTTCAAAAATAAAATAATACTAGCTCCACTAGCAGATATAAATGATATAGCATTCAGGACAATGTGCAAGAGATATGGTGCAGATATAACTTTTTCTGAGATGATAAACTGCAATGCTTTAGCAAGGAACAACAAATCTACATTAAAGATGATCGACTCATCTAAAGAAGAAAAGCAGTTTGCCATACAGTTGTTCGGCACAAAACTGGAAAATATAAAAAAAGCTGTAAAGGTTGTTGATAATAAATGTGACATAATAGACTTTAATTTAGGATGCCCTGCAAGCAGGATAATAAGACAGGGTGCTGGCTGCGCACTGATGAAAAGACCTAAAAAAGTTTTTGATATAATTGAAATGATAGTAAGCTTAACCGACAGACCAGTAACTGCTAAAATACGTTCAGGATATAAAAGAAAAAATTTCATAGAAATAGCAGAACAGATAGAAAAAGCAGGAGCAAGCGCTATAACTTTGCACCCCAGAACGATGAGTCAAGGTTATTCAGGCAAAGCTGACTGGAGATGCATCAAGGAGTTGAAAGACAATTCAGGCATTCCAGTCATAGGCAACGGAGATATTTGGAATGAAGATTATGCCAAGAGAATGCTTGATGAAACCGATTGCAATTCAATAATGATAGGAAGAGCAGCCATAGGCAATCCTTTTATATTTAGAAGTATTAGACATTACCTTGATACAGGCAAAAAATTAGAGCAGCTTAACAAAAACCAAAAAATAAGAATGTATTTTGAATATCTTGAATTATTCGATAAGTATAACTTAAAAATATTTCCTAAAGCAAAACAGCAAGCATTATATTTCCTTAAAGGATTTGAAGGCAGCGCAAAAATCAGGAATAAAATAGCCAAGATAAAAGATATGAAAGAATTAAAAAAAGAGATAAAAGAACTTTATTGATATTTTTTCAGCTGTTTTTCCCTTATATCTTTCTGTCTTTCTGTAAGATTATTATCTCCATCAAACATATCATAACAGTCTTGCTTGATCACACTAAAAGCTATATTTTCGCATATCTCCTTATCCTGTGCATACCTTGCAACCTTTTTGTAGCATACGTTCTTATCAAGACTTGATCCGTAATATTTATCGCAGAAAGATTTATCTTTAAGATGATATGCAAAGAAAAGATAACAATCATTTTGCTTTGGCGCATCTAAGATAAGAGCGCATTTTTCGCTGTCTCTTGTGCTAATAGATATGTTATAATGGCATCTTATCCTTAAAGGACCATCAATAACATCATTGCAAGCCTCAAAATCTTTGGCTCTTTGTGCAAGCTCCTTATAACACATATCTTTCCAATAAGGATCAGGATTATTTGCACACAGCTCCTTATCGCCATTATTAAGAGCAAAATAATACTCATAGCTTCCTCTTGTTCTTGTATCCTCTATATTTTTGCACATATCTAGATTATAGGTAAGCTTTGCTATTTCGCCATAACACGTATCTTTTAAAGAAGTGCGGTTTATATTATCACAATAATCTGTTTTTAAATTAGTGATAGCCTTATCATAATAGCAGCCATCTTTCTCTTCTCCATTATAATCAGAACATTCATTCCTAAAAAATTGACCAGTAATATTACAGCCGCTAATCAAAACCAAAAGTAAAATCCCAACAATTATTTTTTCTTTCATTGTACATATAAATTAAGAGATATTTTATAAATTTTACGTTAAATCAAAAAGTATATAAATAGAACAATATATATTATACACTATATGAGCCAAAAAGTAGCAGCAGAACCAAGCGTTCCAATCATAAGATATACAGGAATATTTGACTTCAACGGATTATATCAAGCCATGGTAAAATGGCTTAAATCCAGAAGATATTGGTTCCATGAAGACGTATACAAACATAAACCCGGCGGACCGTTTGGAAAAGAGCTTGAAATAAGTTGGAGAGCTGAAAAAAAAGTCACTGATTTTCACAAGACAACCATGAAGGTTAGTTTTCACATTTGGGACCTGAAGGATGTAGAAGTGATAAAGGACGGCAAAAAAAAGAAGCTGCAAAAAGCCAGGATAGAGATTAAACTCAATGCAGAAATAACACTAGAATATCAAAACAGATGGCAAAAATCAAAATTTTATAAAGCGTTGTATAAATTTTATACCAACTATGTTATAAAAAAAGAATGGACCAGTTTTTGGGGAGATACAGTATATTACAGATTGATAAAATTTCATGCATTCATAAAGAATTATCTTGATATGGAAGCAAAAGCCAATGAATACGAACATTATCTGGGTGATAGTCAATGAGCGAAAAAAAATTAGTGATAGATCAATTAAGGCTCAATTATACAGGATTATTCAGTGTACCTGAATTATATAGGACAATAACGTCATGGTTTTATGAAAGAGGTTATGACATGTTCGAGAAAAAGAATGTTGAAATAGTTACTCCTACAGGAAAGGATATAGAGATTGAACTAAGGCCGTGGAAAAAAACAACAGATTACGCAAAAAACGAGATAAGGATAAGGCTTTACATAAAAGATCTTAAAGAGATGGAAGTTGAAAAAGAAGGTGTCAAGATGAAACTTAACCAAGCAGAGATACAGATGATATTCGACGGCTACCTTGAAACAGATTACGAAGGAAGATGGGAGAACAAACCTATTTTCTACTTTCTTAGATCATTAATAGATAAATATGTATACAGGATGTATACAAATAAGTTTGAGTCTATGCTTGTAAGTGATGTACATCATTTGCATACAAGGATAAAAGCATTGCTTAACCTGTATAGATATTAGATAAGTTTAAAAGTAATTTATTATTATATTTCTTTATGCCCCTGTAGTATAGTGGCAGCCGGTTACGCTCGGCTGGCGCGCAAAGTGGGTCTCCTAACAAAGTTCGTCGAGCCCACAATCAAATTTACAAGCCCCTGTAGTATAGTGGATGCGTTACACAGCGCCATTAAGTACGCGAGGTTGCGGACCTTGAAACCGGAGTTCAATCCTTCGCAGGGGCGCTTTTACTATCAAGCGTAAAATCTACTTCAAAAATCACATCCATATGATAAACAGCCTAGCAGGAACGTTATTTTTTCATATTATCTTATAACACTCAATAAAATGAAAACTTTTCTCTTCAGAACATAGCTGAATTTATAAGAAGATTGAGTTCTAACAATTAGCTTTAAATAAAATAAACAAAAACCTCTTCATCATATTAAATCGTGGAGGTAAACTAAAAATGCTATTCGAAGATATAGGACTTAAAGTGCCAGAGATTCTACTGCCTAAACAAGGCATTGATATGACGAAATGGACAGTTGTCGCTTGTGATCAATACACTTCAGAGCCAGAATACTGGCAAAAAGTAAAAGAATACATAGGTGACTCACCATCAACATTAAACATAATATATCCAGAAGTTTACTTGGAAGAATCTGAGCATGAAGCTCAGCAAAGGATAGAAAATATTAATTCTATTATGGAAGATTATCTTAACAATGATGTTTTCCAAAATGTTAAAGGATTTATACTAGTAGACAGAAAAACATCACAGGTTGAATCCCGAAAAGGGTTAATTGTTGCTTTAGACCTTGAAAAATATGATTACAGCAAAGGCTCACAGACATTAATACGAGCAACAGAAAAAACAATTGTAGAAAGACTGCCGCCAAGGATAAAGATTAGAGAAAATGCCCCTATAGAATCTCCACACATTATGGTGCTAATAGATGATCCTGAAAAAACAGTGTTAGAACCGTTATTTGAAAAAAATCTGGAAAAAGCTTATGATTTTGAACTTATGATGGACAGCGGGCATATAAAAGGCTATAAAATAGAGGATGAAAATACATTAAAAGAAGTTGCAGAAAAACTAAGCAAAATAGCAGATCTTGAGAATTTCAACAACAAATATCAAGTTAGCGACAAAGGTGTTTTGTTGTTTGCTATGGGTGATGGGAACCATTCATTGGCTACGGCAAAAGCAATCTGGGAAGAGAAAAAGAAACAAGGCGCTTCAATGAAGGATCCGGCAAGATTTGCATTAGTTGAATTAGTAAACGTGCACGACTCAGGATTAGAATTTGAACCTATACACAGGGTTGTTTTTAATGTAGACTATAACAATATGCTTGAAAACATGAAAAAGTACTATGAAGAACAAGGTTGTGAATTCAGCTATGATTTATACGAAGAAAAACAAGAGATTAAACCAGAAGAAAACACGCATATGATACATTTCGTAGCAGGAGACAAGTTAGGAAAAATAAAAATTAAGAACCCTATATTTAATCTTGAAGTTGGTACTTTACAAGCTTTCTTAGATCATTATCTGAAAAGAAAAGAATCAAACATAGACTATATCCATGGAGAGGATGTTGTAAAAGATCTTGGAAAAAAACAAGACAACATGGGATTTTTCCTGCCGCCTATGTCAAAACATGAGCTTTTTAAGACAGTGATAGTAGACGGTGCTTTGCCAAGAAAAACATTTTCTATGGGAGAAGCTGATGAAAAAAGATTCTACTTAGAATGCAGAAAAATAAAATAATTTTATTCTTCTTTCTTTTTATTTAAGTATATATCCATCTCTCTACCGACTTCACCATGAGTATCTATTATCTTAAATTTATCTGCATAACCCTCTTTTTTTATCTCCATGCCATAAGCCCACTTCTCTCTTGCACAGAACTTGAAGAGTTTACCTCCTTCATAATCCTGAAAAGCAAAACCTTCTATAGACATAGGATCTATAAAGATATCGTTTATATAAACAGAATAATCCTTTAAATTTTCTTCTGTCTCTGCATCATATACATAAACTATGACTTCATCAACACCAGGAAGCTCATCCACATAATCTTCGCAGTTCAAAATAGAAGGTATGTCTGTTGATTCTGGAACAACAACCTCTTCTGGAAGTTCTTTAGTGCATCCTATAAGTGCCAAAAAAATCAAGATCATTAATATTTTTTTCATCATATACCACCTTACATATCTTAAATTTAGAATAAAATATCACATATAAAAACTTTATGATGAAAACAAGAGTTTTACCATTGATATATGTTCTAAATATTTAAATAACGTACTTTCTTGTATAATAATTAGGAAAGAGGATATTTTGAAATTTTTAGCATCAGCAATAGTTGTCTTAAAATTATCAATGTGTTTCTAGCGCAAAACCGCATAAAAATAAGCTCAGGCAAGGTTAAAATAATAAATATAGTAATAGAACAACAATCAGATAAGATAAACAATAATGCTATAATGACTTCTCAAACATGTTCAAACAGCAAAAAATGACAGATGAACAGAAGCTAGACATTATGATAAAAGATAAACAATATTATCTGTATAAAGAGATTAAATTGTGAAATTCGATAATTCTGCAAAATTTATTTGATCAAGTTGGTTTATAAA
>CAYSVS010000031.1:0-13578 GCA_964434475.1 uncultured Methanosarcinales archaeon | reverse complement strand
CCATAGGAAGCGTTTTTGTTATTTTTTAAAAAGCCAGAACAAAGACCCATCATCGGAAAAATGGCTCTGTAGAACAAGTCTCGTTCACTACAGCACATGCACACAAGATTCGCTAGTATCCTGAAATAAAAAGTATTGTTTTACAATTAGAAAATACGTTTACCTGTGAAATCAGCAATTATATTACAAAACAGGAAAAATATTGAAAGATAGAAAACAATAAATATAAAAACCCAAACATCTACATTCCTAATATGACAGAAGAAATGAAACAAGTTATACTTATGCGTCAAGACCTAAAGCTGCCAAAAGGCAAGATGGCTGCACAGACAGCACACGCTGCTGTTGAAGCTGTATTAAAAACAGACAAAACAAAACTAAAAAAATGGCATTCAGAAGGCCAGAAGAAAGTGGTTCTGAAAATAAAGGATGACAAAGAATTGTACAAATACATACAACAAGCTAAAGACCAAGGTCTTACAACCTCAACAATAACAGACGCTGGAAAGACAGTCATAAAACCAGGAACAGTAACCTGTGGAGCAATAGGTCCTGATAAAGAAGAAGAAATAGATTTAATCACAGGCAATTTACCTATGATGTGATTCAAATACTTTATACAAATACTTTCCATCTGAAGCACTATCCTTATATCCATTTTCTAGATAAATATGAAGCAGTTTAGATCTAGACTTATCTGAATTTAAATGCAGATTATGAACATAAGTTTCACCTGTTTCTTTAGCAAGTTTATCTATTTCTTTTACTGCACACCCGATCAACAATCTAGGTATTCCTGAATTCCTTTGATAAGAAAATATATTTCCATAGAGCCGTTTTAAATCATAATCTTCATGAATATGCAGATTATAATACCCCAAAAGCCTGCCGTCTTCACGAACAGATAATTTAATTATATTCTCTAAAATCTCGGTTTCACAAGTCATATTTCTCATAACATTGATAAAACGCTTTCTTTTATAAAAACAACCCAAAATCAAGCAAAACCTTTAAAAATACATTATTTATTCTATTCCTAAAATGGATAATGAAGAAGATAATAAGCTGATAAAAGAAAGAAAAGACAAACTTGAAAAAATAAGGGAATTGAACATAGATCCTTTTCCATATAAGTTTGAAAAAGACAGCAATGCTAAAGATATCAAAAAAGAACACGAAAAATTAAAGCCAGAAGAGCATTCAAAAACAGAAGTTAAAATAACAGGCAGGATAATGCAGCTTAGGAAGATGGGCAAAGCAGCTTTTGCACACATACTAGACGAAACAGATAAGATACAGTTATACATAAGAAAAGACAATGTTGATGAGACAGATTTCAAAGTATTCAAATTACTGGACATAGGAGACATAGTAGGCATAGAAGGCAATATTTTTAAGACAAGAACAGGAGAGGTAAGTATACAGGTAAAAAAACTTACATTGCTTTCAAAATCATTAAGACCTTTTCCTGAAAAATATCACGGACTTAAGGATGAAGAGATCAGATACAGAAAAAGATATCTTGATTTGATAATGAATCACGAAATAAAAGATACTTTTATCAAAAAATCAAGAATTATCCGCGAAATAAGGAATTTTCTTGACAACAAAGGGTTTCTAGAAGTACAAACACCTATATTACAGACACAGTACGGCGGTGCTAATGCAAGACCTTTCATCACACATATAAATGCATGGGACATGCCAATGTATCTCAAAATAAGTCCTGAACTATACTTAAAAAGACTGATGGTAGGCGGTTTTGAAAAGATTTATGATATGAACTATAATTTCAGGAATGAAGGCAGTGACAAGACCCACAACCCAGAATTTTTTATGATAGAATATTATTGGGCTTATGCCAACAGAGAAGACATAATGAACCTGACAGAAGAGCTTTGGGAGCATGTTGTCAAAAAGATAAACGGCACTACCAAAATCCTGTTTGAAGGCAAAGAAATAGATCTAAAAACACCATGGAAAAGATTGACTATGAAAGAAGCCTTGAAAGAACACGGAGAAATAGACATAGACAATCTTAGCGACGAAGAGATCAAAGACATAATGAGAGGATACAACATAGAATATGAAGGAGACTTTACAAAAAATATTGCGTTAAGCCTATTGTTTGAAGAACTGGTAGAGCCTAAACTTATACAACCAATCCACATATTGGATCATCCTGTAGAAAGCACACCTTTGTGCAAAAAAACGAAATACGATGACAAACTTGTAGAAAGAACAGAGTTTTTTATTGCAGGATTTGAATGCGGAAACGGCTATAGTGAACTTAATGATCCTATAGTACAAAAAAAATTACTGAAAGAACAAGCAGAAAAAGGTAGAGCAGGAGATGAAGAAGCGCATCCTATGGATGAAGATTTTGTTGAAGCTATGGAATACGGTATGCCTCCTGCAGGCGGATTGGGTTTTGGAGTTGACAGGATGGTTATGCTTATTACTGGGATAGATTCTATCAGAGATGTAATATTATTTCCTACGATGAAACCAATAGAGGTAAACAAAAATGAATAAACAAGTTATAGGATTAAGCGAAAAGATTGAACTTACAGGCCCTACAGGCCTTAAGCATAAAGTAACAGCAAGAATAGATACTGGAGCAACAATAGGTTCTATAGATGTAAAGCTTGCATCTGAACTAAACCTGGGCCCTATAATCAAGACAAAGAGAGTAAATTCTGCACACGGCAACTCAACAAGAGCTGTTGTTGAAGCTAAATTGGATATCGCAGGAAAGAAATTCAGAAGCTTGTTTACTTTAGCAGATAGAAGTCATATGAAATACAGAGTATTACTGGGTCAGAATCAATTAAGAGGATTTTTGATAGATCCCAGTAAAAAATAAGGTTGATAAAAAATGAAAGCTGCCATAATAAGTTTAGGAAGCAAAAGTTCGCAATGGACCGCTGAAGAAATGAGAAAATATTTCAAAGAAGTTGATGAGATCAACCTCAAAGATATTGAAGTCATACTTGGAGACCAAAGAGTTGAATTGTTATACAAAGGAAAACAATTTGGCAAATATGACTGCGTATATCTTAAAGGCTCATTTAGATATGCACCTTTCTTGAGAGCAGTAACAACCATATTATCATCAAAAGGAACATATATGCCTTTAGAAGCGAGCTCTTTCACCATTGTGCACGATAAACTGCTTACACAATTAGAGATGCAAAGAAACAAGATTCCTATGCCCAGGACATACTTAACACCAACACCTGAAGCAGCAAAAGAGATTCTTGAAAGCCTTAATTATCCTATCATCATGAAATTTCCGCAAGGAACACAAGGGAAAGGAGTTATGGTCGCAGATTCATTAGCAAGTGCAACATCGATGATGGATGCACTTACAGCATTGAAACAGCCATTCCTTATCCAGGAATTCGTCGATACAGGCGGAATAGATATAAGAGCCATAGTTATAGGAAACAAAGTAGTTGCAAGTATGAAAAGGGTTGCGAAACAAGGTGAAACAAGAGCCAACATACACGCAGGCGGATACGGAGAAGCTTGCGAACTTGATACTTATACAAAAAAGATAGCCATAGAAGCTGCAAAATCAGTAGGTGCAGAAATATGCGGTGTCGACATACTTGAAAGCAGTAAAGGCCCGGTTGTTATAGAGATAAATGCTTCTCCAGGATTACAAGGCATAACAGCAGCTACAAAAGTGAATGTTGCAGAAAAAATTTCAAAATACTTGTATGACCAAACAAAAATAAGGGTAGAAGGACATAAAGAGACCGGAAGCAAAGAAATATTAAAAGACCTAGGAATACATAAAGCCACACAAGACATAGTCACTAACCTTGACTTCAGAGCTAAAAGAATACTCATGCCTGAAGTAGTCACTAAACTGACTAACTTCAAAGAAGACAAGGATTATATCATCAAAGCGAGTGAAGGTAAACTAGAGGTTAAAGAATTCAAGTTGAACGAATGAAAGAATTATAATCTTTCTATCAACTGCATTATGTCTCCATAATTCTTTTTAATTATATCATCGCTTCTGTGATTTTTAGCTATTTTTGCCAGTTTATCGCAGACTTTTATAAGATCTTCTTTAGTAGGATTGTCAAAACTTCCATTTATCTCATGAAATATATTTATCAGTATCAATTTAACTTCAGTCTTTTTTGTTTCTTTAAACTTCTCTTCAGATTCAAAATCTATAAAAGCTCTCATCTGTTCAAGAACAGAATTATGAGCTTCAACAAAACAATTTATGATAGCATCCCTTATCATCAAAGGAGTTACATCATCCCCTAAATCTACGCCGTATATCTTTCTAGCCATAATTTATCAATTCAAACACAGATTAATAAACATTACCATATTAGAATGTCAAAATAAAGTTTTAAAAAGATAAAATTACCAAAATAACAACAATTTGTCTTTTGATTTTTCGTCCTGTTAAACAAAGTTCAACAAGCCACAAATCTACGATTTATCAGCATATCCCCGTATTACAGACTCACTATTAAGACAAATTTATAGGATTAAAAATCTCGCACTAAAGTGTGAACCATTAAACCCTCATTTAAATCTCTGCGATATTTTCAATAACAAGAATTAATAGATCATAACTCTATGCCTAATTTTTTTATCTTCCTCAACAAAGTTTCATACCTTAACTTGATTGCTTTAGCTGTCTTTGTTATATTGCCTTTATATTCTATTATCGCTTTACGAAGATATTCTTTCTCAAACATCTCTTCTGCCTGTTTCAAGGTGAGCTCTTGCCCAGCCAATTCTTTTGCTATATTCTCACTCAACATCTCTACCTTATCGTATGCCTGCTGCAATCTTCTAGGATGCAGTACAGTCTTATAATTGTCCAGAACTTTCCTCAACACTGTATCGACCATCTCCTGTTTATAGTAAGTAGGTCTTAGCATCTCTTTTCTCAACTGTTCTACTTCTATACCTAAATCCTTAATCACCCTATGCAAACTTCTCCTATTAACATCCAATATTTCTGCAACCTTTGAAATATTACAGTAATGTGTCTGGATAACTTTTGTCAAAAAATCTTTTTTGAACATCTTCTTTGCGATCTTATAAGGTATGCTTATATCTATACTAAAACTAATCAGAGGAGTAGCTTCTATCTTATCACTTATATCCTCGTTTATCTTGCCTATCTTTACTCCTAGATATTTTTCCATGGCTTCTTCTATAATAGGCTCAACCTTATGTTTCATCACTTTCTCTAAATTTTCTTTTTGCACCATTTTTAGGATTATTATAATCCGCATTTAAATATTCTTTGTTTGGTGTTGACTACTACTAAATCCTTACAAAACATTAATAAAGCAAAAACAAAAATATATAATTATGAATTTTAAAATCAAGGAAAGACCAAATCCTAACATAAATAAGTACAATACCAACGAATTAACTATTGCAAGAGATTTTGCAAAAGAGATGTACAAAGAATTTGGCAATTTCGTCAAAGCCATAGTTATGTTCGGCAGCGCAGCAAAAGGTACCAGAAAAGAGAAAGGAGATATAGATGTTCTTGTAGTTGTTGATGATATCAGCATAAGAATGACTCCAGAAGTAGTAGAAGCATATAGGATAATAACAGAAAATACAGTCAATAAAATTTCAACAAAGTTGCATATAATTAGCCTTAAGTTTACGAGCTTCTGGGATTATGTAAGGAACGGAGATCCTATAATCATCAATATATTAAGGGATGGAGCTCCTATAATGGATCAGAATTTCTTTACACCTGCACAATATCTGCTTAAGCAGGGCAGGATAAGACCGACTATGGAAGCTATACATTCATATTTTGAACGTTCTCCTAGAACATTATATAATTCAAAATGGCACATTCTACAAGCAACATTAGACTTATATTGGGCAGTTACAGACTCTGCACACGCAGCATTGATGAGGAAAGAGATTGTTCCTCCAGCACCGTCAGAATTAGCTGATTTGATGCAGTCTGAATTAGTAGCAAAAAAGGTAATCAACAAAAAATACGTTGGTACAATGAGAAAATTCTATAATCTAATGAAATTAATAACACATAGAGAGATTAAGACAATATCAGGACCAGAATATGACAGTTATTTTAAAGAAGCTGAAGATTTTGTCAAAGCTATGGAAAAGATCGTTAAAGCTTGATCATTCTTCTATAAAACCTATCTTTCTATTATCCAACATCTTTACAAGCCTGCTTCTTGAGTTCAAATCGCAATAAAAAAACTCAACTATTGTACTGACCTTTGTCAGATTATCCAAAAAAGATCCAATTGAATCTATTTTCACATTCAATCCTTCATACTTTCTATAAGCATCATCACTGCACAATATAGCCGGTACTCTTACGGAATGCGCAAAGTTTTTTATTACATCCTTCTGACTGTAATCTATATATTTTAATATTACCTTGGAATGCCCCATACATATCACCAACATATACAAAAAGAAAGAAGTATATATATTTAACTAAAAAAATATAGTCAAAAAACCCGAAATTTCTTATTTAAAAAACAAAATAACCTAAAAAAATAAAAATAAAACCATAATGTCTAAAAATAAAAAATATCACGTTTAAAATCAATAAAGTTTAAATATATACCTTATTTTACACAAAGCATGTTAGATAAAATAGACAAAAAAATTATTGAAGAACTGCAAAAAAATTCAAACAGAACAATATTCAAGTTAAGCAAAGTACTGAATTTACCGAGAACCACATTAGCTAACAGGATAAAAAGATTAGAAAACAAAAAGATAATAAAAAAATATAAAGCCATAATAGACCCAGAAAAACTAGGAAAAAAGGTTGTCGTATTTATTCAGGTAGTTGTTTCTCCTGACAAGAACGCAAGAGAATTAGCCGATAAACTAAAAAAAAGGCATTTTGTAATTGAAACGTTCATAACAGCAGGCAGCCACGACATCATGGTAAAAGCATTATTAAATAACACAAAAGAATTAGGAAACATCCTCTATGGAATAAAAGGATTAAGATCCTGGCCAGAGATCGAAAAAACACATTCAACTATTGTACTTGAAACAGTAAAAGAACACGGAAAAATAATGGCAGAATAAAAAATACACATAAGATTCATCATCACTAAACCATATCTTACGAGAGCTCAACACAGTCTGCATGAAATATATCAAAAACAATGAGCAGTATAAAATATACATCAAAACGCACACCTATTTTACATCTTTAACATGATTTAATTTCTCATTATTTCTTTGTTTCGCAATATGGGAACCTTTATATATTATTTTATTTTTAAAATACATATGAGAGATGAAAAATTAACAAGAGATTCAGTTTCAAGAATTAGAAGAGACATGATCTGTGCCCACATAAAAGAAGAATTATTTGTTAACGAAATAAAAATAGGAAGTGCAAAATGAATTATGCTGATTTAAGAAAAGAACAAGCTGAACTTTTACATATTGAACTCACAAGCACCTTATAAATTTACTTAAAGATTACTAGGATAAAAAATGAACCCAGAAATATTTATTGAATTGAGTACACTTTTGGCAATAACAGTTATTGTTACAGGCATTATTCGAATTTTAAAACAGCCTGCAATAATAGGGTACATTTTAAGCGGCATAATAGCAGGACCTGTAGTACTTAATATAATAGATTCAACAGATACACTCACTGCTTTTTCTCAGATAGGTGTTGCATTGCTTTTATTTTTTGTAGGTCTTAATCTTAATCCAAAAATAATCAAGGACGTTGGTAAGATATCCTTGATAACAGGTTTAGGGCAGGTTATATTTACTTCTTCAATAGGTTTTGTTATAGCAAAGTTAATAGGATTTTCAATAATAACGTGCTTATACATCGCTATTGCTCTAGCGTTCAGCAGTACAATTATAATAATGAAGCTACTTTCTGATAAGAAAGAGCTAGAATCATTGTATGGAAGAATATCTATAGGATTTCTTATAATCCAAGATTTTATAGCAATATTTATTTTATTGATAATCTCATCTTTAAACAATGGAACCAACTTAACATCATTAGCGATAGAGACTATTTTGAAAGGTATAGAAGGAATAATAGTTCTATTTTTATTGACAATATATGTTCTTCCAAAATTAATGAAAGTAATAGCAAAATCGCAGGAATTTTTACTCTTGTTCTCTATTAGCTGGTGTTTCATAATTGCATCTATATTTTATTACCTTAATTTTTCAATTGAAGCTGGAGCATTGCTTGCTGGAATTACACTTTCCATGTCACCTTATCACTTCGAGATCAGTTCAAAGATGAAGCCTCTAAGGGATTTTTTCCTGATATTATTTTTTATAATGTTGGGTTCACAAATGATATTTGCAAATATAGTGGAAGATGTATCAATCATATTAGGACTCTCATTTTTTGTCTTGATAGGAAATCCGATCATTGTCATGACTTTGATGGGATTATTAGGTTATACTAAAAGAAACAGCTTTCTATCTGGATTGACTGTGGCACAAATAAGCGAATTTTCTTTAATAGTTGTAGCACTAGGTGTTTCAGTAGGCCATATTTCACAAGAAATATTATCGCTTATAACTGCAATTGGTTTGATAACTTTTGCAGGTTCGTCATATATGATCATTTACTCGAACAAGATTTATTCAAAGCTTTCAAAATATCTTACATTTTTTGAAAGAAAAGGCAAAAAAGTGGATGAACACAAATACCACGAGGATAATGACCACGAGATAATACTATTTGGATATAACAGGATAGGATTTGATGTTTTTGAATCAATAAAAAAAATAAAAAAGAAATTTCTATTGATAGATTATGATCCTGAAATCATAACACAATTATCAAAAGAAGGTTATGACTGCAGATATGGTGATGCAAATGACTCTGAACTATTGAATGAAATCAATTTTAATAAAGCAAAGATGGTGATTTCAACAATACCATTGATTGATACTAATCTGTTGATCATAAATAAAATAAGAGATGTAAATAAAAAATGCGTTATAGCAGTAGTCTCTCATCAAATCGATGAAGCAGAAAGGCTTTATGAACAGGGAGCAACATATGTAATCATGCCTCATTTTTTGGGAGGAAAACACTTCTCAACAATGATAGAAAAGAATAAGTTAAGCATAAATAAGTTTCTGAAAGAAAAAATTGCCCATATTGAACATTTAAAACACAGAAAGAATCTAGGACATAAACATCCAGTTCACAGGCATAGATAAAACTTTCTTCTTTATTTATTGAAAATTTCATAAGTGTAATACCTCATACTTTAGCATGAAATTTTCAATTCCTAAAACTCACTTGTCTAAGCGAGGAGTGCAATACTGCGAAATTTAGTCTGTAGATAACTCCGAGTAACGAGTTTTCGTTATTACAATTAGACAGAATATACATAATATTTTAAGAATAGGATAAATGACTATACCGATTGATAATAATAGATACTGCAAACTTTAGCTGGCAGTTTTTTGTTTTTATAATATCAACAGAAAAATTTATAAACATATTGATATTTGTCAATATATAAAATGGATAAAACATTAAAAATAATGAAAGCTTTATCAGATGCTACAAGATTAAAAATAGTTGATTTTCTTTTGGATGGAGAGAAATGTGTCTGCGAAATCTTCCCGCATGTCAAAAGAACACAATCAACAACATCAATACAATTAAGGAAACTTGAGAAAGCAGGAATATTAAAATCAAGAAGAAAAGGCAAAAATGTTTTTTATAACATTAAAGATAAAAACATACAAAACAAAATTGAAAAGATGATGATAAATTGAACACCAGCAAAATACATGAAAAAAAAGATTTATACAATATATTGCTTGCAGCGGCATTGATTATGGGGTTCATATTTCTTGTTTCACTAGCAATATATTTTATAAAAGACAATTACGGAACTTCATGCAGCTGCAAAGTTCCTGTGCCTATCATCATAGCCATCCTTACATCCTTAGGAGTTTTAGTTGGCATCATGACTTATTATTTTCTTTCAAAGTCATTTTCTAAAGAAAAAGAGAAAATCTTTGGAAATGTTGAAAAAACATTGAATTTTTTAGATCATGAAGAAAAAGCCATACTTTTTTCAATAATTGAAAACAAAGGAGAAATCCCCCAAAATAGTTTAAGTAAAAAAACAAAAATTAATCCTGTAAAACTTCATAGAAGACTCGCCAGTCTTAAATCTAAAGGTATTGTGCATAAAGTAAAGAATGGTATGACTAATAAAATAATCCTTGATACTGATTTTAAGGAAATCTTTGTAAAAAATAACTAAAAAGGGAGGAAAAACAATGGTTGAAAAAAAAGAAAGTATCTTTAACAATACTGTCAAAGAGATTGTTGCCATCGGAGCAGCGACAGGGTCAAATTGTGAGATGTGCCTGAAATATCAATGAGGCAAGGCAGCTAGGAATATCCAAAGAGGATATATGGAATACGATAAATATGACATGCAAAGTTAAACAGACTCCTGCAAACTCAATACTAAATCTTGCTGAAAAATTATGCGACAAGAAAGCAACAATTTCAGACTGCGGATGCAATAGTGCAGAAAAGAATAACAAGTGCTACTGATTGTTGATTACATACCAACTAATTAAATGGAGCTTTGATTAATAAAGATTTAAACTAGAGTGCAAAGAATTAGTGGCTTATATTGTGGCCTTTTTCACAAAATGAAACCCATTTTAAGGGTCATTTCATTTTTTGAAACAAATATTTATAAACCATTTCATCATTTAAAATACTATGAATAAAATGAAACTATTGAAAAAGCGATTATTGTTATTAGCTTTCTTAGCTTTATTTACAATGATGCTTATGTCTTTAGCATCAGCGCAAACCGATTCATCTAAAGTAACAGTTTATTTTTTCTGGGGAGAGGGCTGTCCACATTGTGATCATGAAAAGCCTTTTTTAGAACAATTAGAACAAGACTATCCTGAAGTAGAGGTGAAATCTTACGAAACCTGGTATAATCAGGAAAATGCCAAGCTTTTTTCTGATATGGCAGAAGCCCAGGGAACATCAGCACAAGGAGTTCCAACAACTTTCATTGATGATAAAGTTTGGGTAGGATATGCTGATTATATGGGAGAGGAGATTGAAAAGAAGGTAAATTTATGTATTGAGCAAGGCTGCACAGATCCCATAGAAAAACTGCAAAAACCTTCTGAAAATGCAGAAATATCTGAATCAGCAGAAGCATTATCTCCATTAAAAGAAGTTTGTGCTCATATTTTTGCGCATGGAGACTGTCCGCAATGCGATTCTGTGTCTCCTTTTCTTGATTCTTTAATTGAAAAGCATAATATTGACTTAACAAGACATGATGTTTCAGATTCAAAAGAAAAAGAACTTTATGATAAATTTAAAGAAACTTACAGCATAATAGATAGTGGTTTTCCGATCTTGTTTATAGGCAATAGATTTTTGCTTGGCGAGACTTCTATCAAAGAGAATTTTGAACAGGAGATAATTAACTGCAAAGAGAAAGGATGCATCTGCCCTGCAGAAAAGATACAGGGATTAACTCCTTATCCACCACAGCCAAAAGATATCACTCCTGAAACAAAGGAAAGTATAAAATTACCTGTTCTTGGGGAATTGGACGCATCAAAGATGTCTCTTCCTGTCTTGACGATAGTACTTGCAGGAGTGGATAGTTTTAACCCCTGCGCATTCTTTGTACTGTTCTTTTTATTAAGTATGCTTATCTATGCAAAATCAAGAAAAAGAATGCTGCTGATAGGCGGAACATTTATATTTTTCTCAGGATTGATATATTTTCTTTTTATGTCTGCCTGGCTTAATCTATTTTTATTAATTGGTCAATTGATGATAATAACAACCATTGCGGGGGTTGTCGCTTTGATTGTTGGTGCAATAAACATAAAAGATTTCTTCTTTTTTGAAAAAGGAGTTTCTTTAGTTATACCTGAAAGTGCAAAGCCAAAGCTTTTTCAAAGGATGAGAAATTTGCTTAAGGCATCTTCGATACCTTCGATGATGATAGGTACGATTATCCTTGCCATTGCTGCAAATAGTTATGAGCTATTGTGTACTGCGGGATTCCCTATGGTCTTTACAAGAGTATTAACTCTTCACAATTTATCAACAGCACAATATTATATGTACCTTGGGTTTTATAACTTGGTTTATGTGATTCCATTGTTGTTCATTGTCTTGATGTTTGTGATTACTTTAGGAGCTAAAAAACTTACAGAATGGCAGGGACAGATTCTGAAACTGATTTCAGGAATGATGATGCTATGTTTAGGCCTGGTCTTGATAATTAAGCCGGCCTTGATGAACAACGCCTTAGTTTCTTTAGGACTAGTCGCTATAGCCCTGACAACAGCAGGAATTATTATCTACATTACAAAGAAAATCAAGAAAAACAAAAAACCAGATGAAGCTGATAAAAATGAGAACATGATAAAAGAAAAAACTGAAAATAATAAAAAGGAGGTTGAAAATGAAGATTCCAAATGATTTAAAGTACAATAAAGATTACTCTTGGGTTAAGGTTGAAGGGGACACCTCAACTATAGGGATAGTTGAGCCTGCTGCAAAGAAAGTAAAAGAATTTGTTTTTATTAAATTACCTAAAAAAGGTAAAAAAATAAAAAAAGAAGAAAATTATGTTTCAGTAGAAGCAGTAAAATGGTCGGGCCACTTATCAAGCCCAGTAAGCGGGGAAATCATAGAAGTGAATGATTCTCTTTTTGACGAACCATCAAAGATAAACAAAGATCCTTACAAAAGCTGGATTATGAAGATAAAGCTGGACAATCCAAAAGAAGCAGAAGAGTTGATGAGCTCAAAAGAAGCAGAAAAATATTATGAGGTAAAAATAAAAAATGTATGACCAACAAATACACCAATTGGAAGATTTATGTATTAAATATGTTCCTAGTAGACATTTGGGAGATATGCTCCCCGCAAAGATAACTATGCAAACAACAATAAGTTATAGCAAATACCTTTCGAGATTAAATGATAGTGAAGTACAGAGTCATCTAAAGCAGCTTGGAGTCTCTAAACAAAGAGCGAGAGATTTTGTTGAACAGAGAAATAAAATATAAGGTTTAAATGATAAAGTATATTCATAAACTGTTGAAAAGATTAGGGAGGAAAAGATAAAATGAAATTAAAAACAATATATATAGTTATGATGATGTTAATAATTCTTGCGATTGCAGGATGTTCAAATAATGTACAATCTAACCCGACAGGCAATGTTGTTGAGGATATAACAGACAGTTCTGATAAAGTAACTGTTTATTTTTTCTGGGGAGATGGGTGTCCTCACTGCGCTCATGAAAAGCCTTTCCTTGAAGAAATGCAGCAAAAGTATCCAGAAATTGAGATAAAGATGTTTGAAACATGGAAAAATCCGGAAAATGCAAAGCTTTTCCAAGAGGTTGCACAAGCTTATGAAACTAGAGCACAAGGAGTTCCAACAACATTCATCGGAGAAGAACATTGGGTCGGATATGCTGATTATATGGGTGAAGAGATGGAAAGCAAGATAAAATCTTGCATTGATACTGGGTGTG